>JBPCKK010000066.1:0-4675 GCA_051004335.1 Chloroflexota bacterium | reverse complement strand
TCGCCTCAAACGCGGTGAGAATGAGGCTAGCACGCAGCCGTTCACGTGCAGGGAGACCAGCAACATCGGGTGCAGCCGATAAAGCAAAGGTATCGAGACACAGCGGGAGAACGAATGCCACAACAGTCAGAACATGGACCATGATTTATAGTTGCATGGGACTTGCAAGAACACCCACGGTGCTCATCCCGAAAATGGCTCTCTGGCACGGCTGGTCAGGGCGTCGACATTTCGTGCAGCACCTTCCGAGACACGTTATCCTGCAAACCCATCTCAAGAACATGGTCTCGGCCTGTACGCGTCTGAGCGAGCTAATGTACACCCAGACCGTCTACCTCGCGCGGCGCCGCGGCGAGCATCTCTCAACGAGGCCGCTGAGCTCCAGATGCCGCTCCGCCGCGCAATCGACCGGAAATTCGGCGCGACAACCATGACACGATCAAGGGCGCGACAAAGACCGCTATAAGCAACCCGAGGGCGACAAATAGCGCGCTACCCACCACATCGGCAACGTGGTGAATCCCCGCGCCGACGCGCGCCCAGTCAACCAGGAACCCGAGAAGCACAAACGGTAGGGACCAAAGAGGACTGACGAGCGCCACGGCCGCCACGATCGCCGCCGCCAACAAGGCATGATCCGACGGAAAGCCGTTATCTGGCGCATGGCTTACGAGTGGACGGATATGATCGGTGGTGAAGGGACGCGGATCGGTATAGACAGCAGCGCCGATCTTCGCCGCCACGAAGCCAACAATCACAACCACCACGACTGCAATGACCCAGCGGAGAATAAAAGCGCGTGGCCTGCGGTACAAGAGATAGACGACGGCGACGACCGCGAGCAGCGCGTCAATGAGTACCAAGTCTTGGGCCGCGAAGGCGGTGACGTCTCCAGGCATAGTTCCCTCACGTTGGCTCAACTCAGTGTGATGCTAGCAGGTAAGGTGTGGCGCCTGAACTGAACGGCGCCCCAGATGATGCAACAGAACCCAGCGCTGTGCGCCGGGCTGCTGATGTATAGTGGGGTAGGTGATGAAGCTCGCCTGAACCGCCGATCCACGGCTGATAGCTTCTACACGGTACTCGTGTGGAGGCTTTTTTGTTGGAATCCAGCGATGACTGAGCGAGCGCCGAAGGGCGACAGACCAGGGCGGACAGCCGTCGCACTCCAGGACGCCATCGCCAAGAATCCGCGAAACTGCCCTGTCTGCGTCGTGGTCCAGACACGGCTGCGGCATTATGTCGATACGCTGTTCTACGAGCTTGTCAATGATCCGCCCACACGCGAGCGCATTCGGCGTGCTCGGGGCTTCTGTCGCTACCATGCGCGCATGATCTCGGAGCAGTCGGACGCGCTCGGCGCCGCCATCATACTGTGTGATGTCCTGGAAAACGACTTCCAGGACATTAGCAATGGCCTCTTTGACCTTCCGGCACAGTCGACCAATCCCATTCGTCGCCTGCTGGGCCGTAGGTCAGGCCAACCTGAACTCGCTCCGTGCCCCTTGTGCGTATCCGAGAGCGAGACGGAATACTTAGTGGTAGACAGTCTGCTCGAGAGGCTGGATTCAACCACATTCTCCATCGATTTCCCTGAACGCGCGGGGATTTGCGTTCCTCACTTCCGTCTGGCCTATGACCGCTGCGGTGATGGCCCCCGCTGGAGGAAGATGACTGCTGTTCAGCGCACGGCCGTGCAACGACTGATTGAGGAACTGAACGACCTGGCCCGTGCCTACGACTACCATGTCACCGAAAAACCGACTGCGGAGCAGGCCGAGGTCTGGCGACGCGCGCTCAGGTTTAGCTCCCGCCAGTTCGAGCCATAGCTCACCACGAGGCCTTCGACTGCTCTTGATCGACCATCCTGGAGAATCTACCACATGTTCAACGAGGAATTGCACCGACGTCTTGATGCCGAGACAGAACGCGAGATTCACGTTTCCGTGCTCGAGAGTGTCTGCCAGAGCATCCACGCTCTCTGCGAGGAACGCCACTGGGAGGAGCAAGAGGGACTGCGTCGTGTGATCGGGGCTGGGTTGCAAGCACTACGTAGCCAGGCGGCGCCCATCCAACCGGTGGGAGACATGCCAGCGGAAAAGCGGATGCAGTTTCTGCAGGATCGCTGGTCCGAGGTGGATGGCGCCTACTCCACGTTGCAGTTTCTGGCGTACCAAGTGATGAACCAGAATGATGCTCTGGAAATGAACATGCGAGGGCTCACTCCGCGTCTTCAGGCAGCCACCCAGCGGGTGAGCGACCTCGAAGGTGAGGTTCGTCGCCTGCGGCAGCTCGTGCCTCCCGAGGAGCAGCGCAGCGACGTACTCGTCCTGGATGACCACTCGTCGTCCCGGGACGAGGAGCCAAGTGCGCTGGACAGGATACACGGTCTGTTCAATCATGGTTCGTGAGGTCTGCAGGGTAGTGGAGCAACCTACCGCGACTACTGGAACCACAGCGGACCAACAAGGGGACGTGGTGGGCATCGAGTACTCTTCATGAATCCCAGTCCGCGCGTGTCCGAGTCCAAGGGCGGCTCCTCCTGGTTGACACGCAATGTCCTCTCGTTCGGCCTCTCCTCGTTCTTTTCCGACTTGTCGCATGAGCTGGTTACCGCGCTCTTGCCTGGATTTCTTCTTACCCTGGGTGCTCCCCCGATTGGACTCGGGCTGATTGAGGGCATATCGAATTTCGGCCAGTCACTAGCCGAATTCTGGGGCGGGCGTGAAGCGGATCGCTCGTCAAACCGCGTTCCCTTGATGAATGCCGGGTATCTGGCAACGGCGCTCAAGGCGGCGATCGCGCTGGTACCGTCGTGGCCATGGATCATTGTGATTCGTACCGTCGCCTGGCTGGGACGGGGAGCGCGTGGCCCATTACGGAGCGCCATGATCGCGGATGAAGTGGATCGCCACGATTGGGGTAAGGCCTACGGATTCCGCGAGGCTCTCGATACACTCGGGGCGGTAGTCGGGCCGCTTCTGGCTGTCCTCCTCCTCAGCCGCTTCCATTACCGCGCTCTCATCGGTCTCAGTATTATCCCGGCGGCAATCGCGGTGGTCTTCGTTGCCTTGATGATTCGCGAAGTGCCGCATCGGCTCAGCCGGCCGCCGAGTCTGGATTTACGTCCGGCGGACTACTCGCCCATGTTCCGGCGCTTTCTGCTCGGAGCCACGCTTTTCGCGGTAGGCTACGCAGCGCCGACCTTCTTCATTTTGCGCGCCACGCAGCTCTTACACTCCCACGGCGCGGTCACGGCCGGCATGTTGGCCATCGGGCTCTACACCGTCCACAACGTCTTCTATGCGCTGGCCTCCTTCCCCACGGGTTCCCTCGCCGATCGTATGTCACCCCGATATCTTCTGATTGCCGGATATCTGCTCTGGACGGCCGTGCTCTGGGCCTTTGCCGCCGGACCGAGCAACCTCGCCCTTCTCGGATTGCTCTTCATCGTCTCCGGCATGGCTACTGCGCTTATCGAGACGATTCAGACCACCTGGGGCGCCCTCCTCCTTGCCGAGGAGAGCCGAGGACGGGGTCTGGGGTTACTCTCCGCCTTGACTGGCTTTGGTCAGTTCGGTTCAGGGCTCATGCTTGGACTGGTCTGGACGCAAGCGTCCGCGGCGCCGGCATTCATCATCAGTGGGGTCATGGCGCTGACTGGCTTGTTGATTACGCAGACGATTCCCCCCGGCAGCCTCGCGGCACAGAGCGGAGAACTGGGAGGCGGCACGTGAACGTATGGTCACGGGATCATGAGCCATGAAGTGGTGGACCGAGCGCCGGCGTGATCCGCGCATCAGCACCGGTTTCGCTGTGATCCTCATCTCGATCATGTTTCTGATTGTGGCTGCGTTGCTCTTGATGTTCCCGGGGTGGCCCCGTTTTCTAGGCCTGCTCTTTGGGTTATGGGCAGCCGCCGGCGTAGGACAAGGAATCGCCATAATGCGCCGCGATCGGCGTAAACGATCGTGACCATTGGACGCGCACGGAAAAGAGATACTCTACTATGCTGCCAGTAACACTACGCGCAATATGACAGTCATCAACTTCGGCACACTTTCAGCCGCGCAGCGGGACGCGAGGTAGCAGTACGGCCAGCAGGAGGGTGAGCCAGGCGCCACCCAGGGTGTACCCACCGAAGACATCAGTGGGGTAGTGGACGCCAAGGACTATGCGCGAGAGTCCGACAGCAGCAGCAAACAGCGCGGCGATGATCACTGCCGCGGTTGCCCATCCACTCCTCCGGCTGAGCTGCCAGACAATAAACGCAAGGCCGCCGAAAAAGACCACACTGCTGGTGGAATGGCCGGAGGGAAAGCTAAAGCCGGAGGCATGCAGCGCCCCCGGAAACAAATGGGGACGGGGCCGGCGCACCAAGTCCTTGACGATCTCGACCAATAGACTGGCCACAGCGGTGAGCGCATAGAACATCGCGGTCCACCACCGACGCACCACAGCCAGCGCTAAGAACGCGGCGATGGTTATCACGGTGCGGATCAAACCGCCGCCGATGAAGCTAAAGAATTGGAAGACAGCAAACGTCGATCGGCCAAAGAGTGTGTGCACCGACCGTTCCAGCGAACGGTCGGAGACAATCGTGCTCCTCGTTTCCACGCCAATAAGATCGAGAGCAAAGAGAACGAGGAGAAACACGCAGAGCGCAAGCCAGGGC
>JBPCKK010000065.1:0-4176 GCA_051004335.1 Chloroflexota bacterium | reverse complement strand
TCGCTGAGCCGATCATTCCCCTGCGGCTCTTCCGCAACTCCGTATTCTCGCTGTCCAGCGCCATCGGTTTCACCGTCGGCTTCGGGCTCTTCGGCGCCGTGGTCTTCCTGCCCCAGTACATGCAGGTGGTGCGCGGCGAAAGCGCTACTAACTCTGGCTTGCTCCTGATGCCCCTCATGGCCGGCGTGCTTGTCGCCTCGATTGGCAGCGGTCAGCTCATCTCCCGCTATGGGCGCTACAAGGTGTTCCCCATCGCCGGCACAGCGGTGACCGCGGTTGGGCTCTACCTGCTCTCGCGGCTGGGCCCGAGCACCGGCTATGTGGTGTCCTCCATCGACATGGTCATCGTCGGCCTCGGCCTCGGCCTGGTGATGCAGGTCTTGGTCCTGGCGGTGCAGAACACCGTCGGATACCGTGATCTCGGCACGGCCACCTCCGTCTCAACCTTCTTCCGCTCCATCGGAGGTTCCTTCGGTGTCGCTATCTTCGGCACCATATTTAGCAACACGCTCAAGACCAACCTCGTAACGGTCCTACCACCCGGCGTCGGCTCACGTGCCCTCGCCGGTGGGCATGCGAGTCCGGCGGCGCTGGCCAAGCTGCCCCCGTCTCTCCACGGCCCCATCATCCATGCGTACTCCCAGTCGCTGGATACAGTGTTCCTTTCAGGCGTGCCGCTTCTTGTGGCCGCGTTCGTCCTGGCATGGTTCCTCAAGGAAGTCCCGCTACGCGAGCGGGCCGGAATGATGCAGGGAATGGACGAGTCGTTCGGCCTGCAAGATGTAGGGCGCGCCGAGATCATCGAGGAGCTTGACGTGCGACGACAGGCCGCGCAGGCAGCGCTGCGGCGGCTG
Organism: Chloroflexota bacterium; assembly: GCA_051004335.1. Classification (GTDB taxonomy): domain Bacteria; phylum Chloroflexota; class UBA5177; order UBA5177; family UBA5177; genus CAVSUG01. The sequence goes on along the minus strand of JBPCKK010000065.1, from coordinate 3,322 downwards.
GACGAGCTCGATGCAAGTAAAGTTCCGGCGCAATTGATCGAGGGACTTCGCGGCCGATACCAAGCGCGCGTCGATCAACTTGAGGAATACCGTCAGCAACTCGGAGGCGAGCAGGTGGAGCAATCATCGGAATTCCGGCGAGTGGTGCTCGACCTGCTTCAGACGGAACGAGTAGAGCTTGAGCGTCTCGCTGAGCAGGATGGAGGGAGTTCCGCCGTGACCAATCGGGCTATCCGCGACCTTCAGTCGGCCGAAGCGGATGTAGGCCAGTGAACAGAATATGGGCCTGAACATTAAACGCGAGGATGTACCGTTTAGCGCAGGAGCTCGCCCATCTCACCGGCAAGAGCGTGACAGCCGCCGTCACCGGGGCAGTGTGGGAGCGCCTCGACCGCGTGCGCCGGCAGCAAGGCCCGAAGCTGGCCGACACTCTGCTGGCGATTGGGGTGGACTGTGCGGCGCACCTGAACGAACCCTACCGGTCCATCGACCATGCGGATTTGCTCTACGACGAGCGCGGCCTGCCACGTTGATCATCGACACGTCAGCACTGCTGGCGATTCTCCGTGCCGAGCCGGAGGCGCGGTCGTGCGCTGATGCCATCGAGCGATCGGCTGTACGTCGCGTCTCGGCGGGAACCTTCCTTGAAGTTGCCATCGTCATCGATTCGAGTCGCGATCCAATCGCCAGCCGCCGGCTGGACGACCTATTGCACGCCGCGAACATCTCCATCGAGCCAATGACGAAGGACCAGGCCCAGATCGAGCGCGAAGCGCACCGAGACTTCGGCAAAGGGAGCGGTCATCCGGCGCAATTGAACTTCGGTGATCGTTTCGCCTACGCGCTCGCCAAGGTCATGGCCGACCCGTTCCTGTTCAAGGGCAACGATTTTGACCACACCGACGTCACGCCGGCAATGGGGCGGTCTGGGGGATAGAAGCTAGCTTCCTTTCGATGAATTGGCGAGTCGCCGTCTTCGTTCTTGTCGTCGCCCTCGTCGGCGGCATCGTCTACCTGCGCACTCGACCCAACGACCGGACGCCAAGCGTGGCCCCTGATGTACGGGCGACTTGCTCGCACGTGCAGACGGATTTTTCCCACCGCTACTCTCAGGTATGGGTCACGCTGACTGCCCGCGTCGTTCGACTGTTACCCGACTCGCAGGGACAGTACCAACACCAGCGATTTATCGTCCAGTGCCCGTCGGGACAAACGGTGCTGATCGTCAACGATGTCTCAATCGGGGAACGCGCGCCGGTGCGCATCGGTCAAAGCGTATCCGTGCGCGGCCAATTCATCTGGAATAACCAGGGCGGACTCATCCACTTCACCCACCATGATCCGGCGGGTGGTGAAGGTGGTTGGATCATCGATGCGCGGAGACAATATTCAATCGGCTCGGCGGCCACAATCGGCGCTTAGCGGTGTCCAGATAAGCTAAACAGGCGCTTGACAGAGTGGAGAAACCCCGAAAGGATATCTTCGCCGGAAAGCTCCCCGTCGATAGTCAGAGTGTGCTGCAACCCCCCGTTACGCCACACGTCGACCGTCTGAGACTCCGGCAATACCACCCAGATGAGTTGCACACCTGAGGTCAGCCATCGCTGGGCCTTCACCGCCATCTCAGCACGTCTCTGCGATGGTGAGACAACCTCCGCCACCAGATCTGGGGCCAGACGAGGATACCCTTTAACCCCGAACTCCCGTTCCCGGCCGAGACGGACAAAGGCAAGATCTGGAGCGAGAACTGTGTCTGGCCCATCTTCCTGTGAAATCCAAAAGCCCGTCTCTGGCGGAAGTACTTCTCCTAGACGCCGCTCGTCGACGAACCGGTCAACCGCGCGCAGCAGTGCCATAACTATCTGTCCATGCTCGCCACCGGTGGGCGACATGCGCATCAACCTCCCGTCTACAAGTTCATAGCGCCACTCGTCATCGGGCAGTAGTAGGAGCTCATTGGCTGTCATCAATACGGGCTCCGCCCACGGCGCAACACTTTCCATAGGTCATGGCTCCTGAAATCGGCGCGATTGGCATCTTCGACCTCACTGTAGCACCGGTTGCGGCGGATGGAGCGGGCACGCCTGACCGCCCTGTTGCATCATGCATAAATGTGGAACGCGAGAGAGTTCGCGTAGGGACGCACGGCTCCTGTCTGCGTCCGCCTTGGCGTCGGATCAGAATGATGCATCCCTGACGATTGAGCCTCAAGGTGTTGCCGTGCAGGTGCATCGTGCAGGTGCATAAAGAGTCGAGCAGGGGAAGAGGATGTCGTAGGGGACGCCACAGGCGGACGCAGACAGGAGCCGTGCGTCCCTACAGATGCTTTTTCCTGGTAGGAAAACCGGTTGTATCCGACAGTGGCATGTTTTGCGATCAATGGCTGGACAGTTGTTCTGGCCACACCGGCCTGCCACGAAAGATGACGTCGTCGCCCACATGCTCCCATCGCATCCCCGTGAAGCTAATCCCGTCCGCCATGCGCTCCGCTCCCAGATCGCCTACCGCCTCGAGACCCGAACCAATGATCTTCGGAGCTACAAAGACAACCACCTCGTCGACGAGCCGCGCGGCAAACATGGCGGTGATAACGGAATTCCCGCCCTCGACCAGGATCGACTGGATTCCCTCATCCGCTAACAGGTGGAGAGCCACGGCCACATCGATTCGCCCACTATCGGCGGGCGCCGTAATCACCTGTACGCCCTGTCGCCTAAGGTTCTGGCTCTGCGGATCGTCGGCACCGCACGTGGTGATCACAGTAGTCGAACCGCCGTCGGTTACCAGGTTAGCCTCGATAGGTATCCGCAGCCGGCTATCCAACACAATACGCCGAGGGTTTGGGCCGGCTAGGTAGCGCACGGTGAGCTGCGGGTCATCCACGATGACGGTGCCCACTCCTACCAATACGGCATCGTGCTCCGCGCGCAAGCGGTGAGCAAGTACGCGCGACTCGATACCACTGATCCATTGGGAGTGGCCGGCGGCAGTAGCAATTTTCCCATCGAGCGTTTGGGCGTATTTCACCGTGATTCGTGGACGCGTGTTGTTCGGAGTTCCACCGCGTGTCACGTGGTTAGCCTGCTGCTGGACGCGTGGACAAGCTTGCGCACAAATCCGTGGATTGCGGTGCGATTGCATCGCAAATGAGTGGATTGACTGCCTTTGGCGGCGAACAACGGTCTGGAGATTTCCGCGGGACGCCGTTGGGCACCAGGACAGCGCACTGACATAACGTAGTCAGGGTCGGTGTACTGGGAATCAGCGCCCGTGTCCCGTTCACCGCGGCATCTACTATGAACCTTACTTGAGGGGTTCTCAC
>JBPCKK010000064.1:0-4917 GCA_051004335.1 Chloroflexota bacterium | reverse complement strand
ACGGTGACTCGCTGGGCAGTTTCCTCGTCCTTCAGCCGGAGTTCCGGTACGTACCTCTGAACCGGGGCATCGAGGTCGATTTTACCTTCCTCGACCAGCCGCATGATCGCCGTGGCGGTGAACGTCTTGCCCGTGGATCCGAACTGGAAGAGGGTATCCTCGTCCACCGGAACCGGACTCTCGATGCTGGTGACACCGTGAACTGCGTACTGCTCCTCACCATCATGGTAGATCCCGACGGCGACACCGGGCACCTGAAACTCGCTAGCCAGATCGGCAAGATGCGTAGCGAGTTCTTGCTGATCGAACCGGGCAGTGGTGGTTGCTTCAGCCATGTTCTTCTCCTTAAGCGCCGTGGCATGGGCGGATGCAGTGCTTCGCCTATCAGATTGATGCTCAGGTGTTCGCCGGTCTCCCTATCACTGAGCGGCGGGCGTGCTTGCGCACATGTTACCGTGCAGCGATGGGACCTGCCCTCGGAAGAACCTCCAACGTACGGGTCAAGAATTGGATGCTCTTCCAAGTAGCGCGTGCCGGCATGGCTTCAGGCGGGCGAACGGCTTCGGAGGCGACACTGAAGGTCATCAGCTACAACATCCAGGAAGGCGGGGGAGGACGTTTGTCACTCATTGCCAGCATCCTGCGGCAGCACGAGCCAGACGTCGTGGCGCGCCTGGAAGCCGACAGTCGAGCCTACGTCAAGGTGCTTAACCAGGAGCTCGGCATGCAAGTCGCCTTTGGTGAAGCGAGTACTTCCGGCGGGCACATCGCCTGGCTGAGCCGTCCACCGATCCACCGTACGAGAAACCACCGCAATCCCCACCTCGCTAAAACACTCCTCGAGCTTGAGACGACCTGGGAAGGGAAGCCACTCCACCTGTTTGCCACGCATCTAGCCTCGCGCTGGGGTGCACCCGAGCCTGTGGACGAGATCCCCATCATCCTCGACACGCTTCGTCGTCGTGCCGATCAACCTCACCTGTTGGTGGGAGACTTCAACTCCCTCCGTTCTGGCGATTCTGCCGGCTTACCGCCCGAGGGTGTGGAGAAGCGAGGGGACGCTGTCGACGGGGCGCCACGCGCCGCCATCCGACTGATCTTAAACCTCTCGGTGATACGCAGGATCGATCTGGCATTGTGCTGGAAGTTCAGATGATAGATGGAGATGCTTGGTGCCGCGGGACATGCGGAAATGGGAGGACGGTCGTAGGTCGTCAGCTCGATGCCACACATGTCCTGATACAGCCCACGCACCTCGGCGGTCTGGCGGATGACGCGCTCACCACGATGCACGCTTCTCGGCAAGGTGGAGATGTTCCAGGAAACGGTAAGTCGGTTTGGCTGGTTATGTGCCGGACAGGGCATCGCGTGGAAGTGCGGAACGTAGACTATTCGGGCAGCGTGAGCGGATGTCTGATAGGCGTGCAGCCAGAGCGCGAATATCGCGGCGCAGAGCAGCGCGGCAATGTCGGCGGGAAGGGCTGTGCGGAATAGAGTGAAAGCTCTCATGGTGGTTTCAAGCATAGAACGCTCAGTGACGGGTGAATGTCACCCGAAAACGACCTGTACCCCTGCATGTTCCATACAATAGGGATATGGGGCCGGCATCTCGCCCCGCTTGCTTGAGGTAACTATGCTTTCCCTGCGCCTGCCCTATGTTCCCGATGTGCTGGCCTACCGGCGTCGTCCCACGCGGGTGGTGATGGTGGGCAATGTGGGAGTCGGCGGCGACAACCCGATTCGCGTACAGTCGATGACTACCACGCTCACCAAAGATATTGCCGCTACCGTGAATCAGACCGAGCGTCTGGTGCACGCCGGCTGTGAGATCGTGCGCATCACCACGCCGACGCCCAATGATGCGCGCTGTTTGGGGCCGATCAAAGTGCAACTTGCCGCTCGTGGCATCGATGTTCCCCTGGTCGCCGATATTCACTTCAGTCCAGCGGCGGCGTTGGCCGCCGCTGAATTTGCCGACAAGGTTCGCGTCAATCCGGGGAATTATACGGATTCACGCAAGTTTGCCGTGCGCGAATACAGCGAGGATCAGTACCTGGATGAGCTGGCGCGCGTGGAGGAGCGGTTCACTCCCCTGGTGCTCAAGTGCAAAGAGCTGAATGTGGCCATGCGCATCGGTACCAACCACGGCTCCCTGTCCGATCGCATCATGAACCGGTTCGGCGATACGCCGGAGGGTATGGTCGAGTCGGCGTTGGAGTTTGTCCATATATGCGAAAAGCACGAATACCGGGAGATCATCCTCTCGATGAAAGCATCCAATCCCAAGGTGATGATTGCCGCCTACCGGCTGCTGGCGGCGCGGATGGCTGAAGAGGGCATGGATTATCCCTTTCACCTGGGTGTCACCGAAGCGGGCAACGGCGAAGATGGCCGAATCAAGTCGGCTATCGGCATCGGCAGCTTGCTGGAGGATGGCATCGGCGACACCATTCGCGTGTCACTTACCGAGGAACCGGAGGCGGAAGTTCCCGTGGCCTTCGCTCTCACCGCTCGCTACGATAGCCGCCAGGCCGAGTTGGCTACTGGGCAGCGAGCGGAGCCATCCTGGGATCCGTGTCACTACGAACGGCGACCGACGAGTGAGGTTCGGATTGGCGATCTGGCGCTGGGTGGACGGAACACCGTGGCCGTCTTGGCGCCCATCGACGGGGCACGCGATCTGACGGCGATGGCCCGTGCCCTCCGCTGGGCAAGTCCGGCGGGCAAGCGGCAACCGAAGCCAGATGCCGCGGTCATCAGGATACTGGACATGACCGACCTCGAGGTATTGCGCCGTATCCGCGACCGTCTCGCCCGCTGGCCGCAGGCCCAACTGCCATTGATCGCCGCCGGCGACGATCCACTCCTTTTAATGGATGCCCTTGCCGCCGCCGACGGCGCTCTGCTCTGCGATCCGAACGCCATGCTGTTGCCTTTGGCTCTCGCCGCTCGTGACGCCGCAAAGCCGCTCTGGTTGGAGGGATCGGTTTCGGGCGCGGAGGATCGAGTAGAGAGCATTGACTCGCTACTCGATGCCGCCCGCACACTTCGGGACGAGGATGTAGAGTTCCTTTTGGCGCTGCGCGCTCCCGACACGGAACGCATCCATGCCTATCGTCAGTTGGCGATCGAGGTCGCTGCCGCTGGGCTTGCTGCGCCCATGGTGCTCAATGCAGTGGAAGGGGCAGATGCACTCCTCCCCGCATCGATCACGCTCGGTTCCCTGCTGTGCGATGGGATTGGCGATGCCGTTTTGATTTCCGGCGCGGAGGATGCAACCTCCCTGAGCTTCAACATCCTGCAGGCTGCCGGAACGCGCTTTATCAAGACAGATTACGTTGCCTGTCCCTCCTGCGGGCGCACGTTGTTCGATTTGCAAGAAACCACTGAGCGCATCAAAGCCAAGACCTCTCACCTGGCCGGCGTTCGCCTGGCCATTATGGGCTGTATCGTCAATGGGCCGGGCGAGATGGCCGATGCCGATTTTGGCTACGTGGGTGGCGCACCCGGTCAGGTGAACCTGTACGTCGGCAAGGAATGCGTGGAAAAGGGCGTCCCAGCCGAAGTAGCTGACGAGCGATTGGTTGAGCTGATCAAGGCCCACGGTAAGTGGGAAGAGGCCACCGAAGAGTAACGCAACGAAAAGGCCCCTCCCGAGCAGGAGGGGCTGTTAATCTCGACAGTGGTGTTACTGCTGCTGGAAGCGGCGGTTGATCTCATCCCAATTGACCACATTCCACCAGGCATTCAGATACTCGGGGCGGCGATTCTGATATTTTAAGTAGTAGGCGTGCTCCCAGACATCGTTGCCCAGGATGGGCTTGGCCCCTTCGATAAGGGGGCTATCCTGATTGGCTGAGCTGATGATCGTCAGTTTGCCGTCGCGACCCCGGATCAGCCAGGCCCAGCCGCTGCCGAATCGCTTGGTTCCGGCATCATTGAACTGCTGCTTGAAGGCATCAAAGCTACCGAAGGCCTCATTGATCGCCTGGGCGATGGCGCCGGTCGGCGCTCCACCGCCGTTCGGTTTCATGATCTCCCAGAACATGCTGTGGTTGACGTGTCCGCCGCCGTTATTGCGGACGGCGGTGCGAATGTCGTCAGGCACTTTGTTCAGATTGGTCACCAGCTCTTCGGCGCTCTGGTTCTGGAACTCCGGGTGCTTCTCTAGCGCGGCGTTCAGATTGGTGACATACGCCTGGTGATGCTTGTCGTGGTGCAGGTGCATGGTCTCTTCGTCGATGTGCGGTTCCAGGGCGTTGTAGGCGTAGGGCAGTGGGGGTACTTCAAAGGGCATTACATTCCTCCTGAGGTCAGCGATGCTGTGGGAATCCTGGCGGACTCTGTATGGCCCCGCCTCATCCCCTCCACTCTGAACTTACCGCATTTCGGCCACACACTCTTCTGCCAACGGATACCAGACCTACGTATGCACCACTCCGCCGCTCATGTGGACGGTTAGATTCGCTGGGTCAGCAATGTGTAAATGTTGAGATCGGCCGACCGTCCGCTTGTTGATCCATGTAGTCGCATCCTTCATGGATCCCCGTGTCTTCGTCCCTGCCGAGCGCATCCAAGAGGGATACGACGACCGGAGAGACGCGCATCCACCAGGGATGCGACTACACGGAATCGGACGCCATCCGCAGCCGGTCTCCCACACTACGGGCACTCACAGCGATGTAGCCGCTGGGTGATGTGGCTGCTGACCGTGAGCCGGCCAGGCGATCTGAATGCGGTGCTCACGAGACAGAGGTACCGGGGTCGTGCCGGACGGCGATGGTGCGGGGGTGCGCTCCCATCCGGTGAGCCAGCCGGTCCCGTCGCTCGTATCGCATGTTCGTGAGTCCACACCAAAGAGGAGAGCCAGCGGGCCGAGAAGGAGGACGACGCCGAGAAAAATGAAACCTGTCATGC
>JBPCKK010000063.1:0-6021 GCA_051004335.1 Chloroflexota bacterium | reverse complement strand
ATGCAGTGCCATGACTCTTCGTATTCAATGCGTTTGTATCGATACCCACGACCCGTCCCAGATTGCGACCTTCTGGGAGTCGGCGCTCGGCTGGCGACGGACCTTTGAGCGAGGGGACGAGGTAATGAGTTCTGTGTGCTCAAGCCGCTGCTGCGGCAATTGTGCGATCTCACGAGCGAAGTGTCGCCTTACGCCAACCCGTATCCGCCGGCATACACCGCGTCGAACATCAGGAGACCGTACGTGCTCGCCAGCGCAACGACAAAGAAGCTTCGCCGGCCCAACCGTATTGCGATGTCAGCGAAGGCGGGAAAGGCCACGATCACATAACGGTGCATACCTGGCAGACCGGCAGACAGAGACGCCAAGACGGCAACGGCAACGTAGACCGCATACGTAGGCCCAAAGCGTCGGTAAACGCCGGGTACAGTTGTCAGAAAAAGGATGGCGATTGCGAGCACGAGCATGAGTAGTGCACTGCTTCGGCCTGGTTTCCCCTGCAAGAGTAAGTCGTGAGCGATGCGACTGGGACTCACAGCCCAGCCAGGAACTGACTTCGCCCGCACGTACGCAAAGGGTGTGCCAAACCTCAAGTACTGGTACGTCATGAACCCACCTTGAGCAAGCAGTGCGGCGACGCCCGGCAAGGCAGCTTTCCAGCGGATTCTCCTCCCATGCTGCGCGGCAAGGATGGCCAGAGGCAGAAGCAGCACAATGCCCGTGGGGCGAGTCAGCGTGATCAGGAACATCGCCAGCGCAGTCAAGCCCCAGCGTCCGCGCTCGGCAGCCAGGAAGGCTCCGAGCACGAGCATGAGATAGAGTGACTCTGTGTACATCGCGCCGTAGAAGAATGCGAACGGGAAGCACAGAAGCAAGGCGGTTACACGCCTGGTATGCGTTCCAAGCCCATGATCCACGAGCCAAACGGCCAGGAGCGCAACGGCCACGAACAGGCACAGTGTCGAGATGGTGAATGCGGCAACGTAATCGTTGCCCAGGAGGAGTGATCCCAACCTGATGAGCACAGGATACATGGGGTAGAAACCCATCGACGACTGATGAACTGTGCTGTAGTGGTACCCATGCTGGGCGGCGGCAACGTAATACCTAGCGTCGCCCCGTGATGCGACATCAATGACCAGGCTCAGCGGATTCGCCGACCAGTGCGAGCTGAGGAGAGCAGAGGACCACTGGCATGTGCAGGCAGGAACTGCATAATGCACGATGACCCCGAAGAGTGCCAGGCACAGCCGCCAGATTGCAGCGATAACTACCGCGTCTCTCACCGGCGCACAGTAGCAACTTGTTCTGGGCGAACGCCAAGCATGTGCCGGCGCGCGCTCATTCCGACCGTAGCCGGCATTTGCAGTTCCAACTAACTCAAGGGGCTCGATCATCACTGCAGAACATATCAATGCCGGTCAGGGCTGTCAGGTGGTAATAGGCATGCAACTGGCGTGACCTTCGTCCTAAAACCTCAGGCGATCCACCTGCCTAGCGACCGAGCGCCTGTGGACGTGTGAAGTGCGCATGCAATCTCATTGAGGCGAGTCGCGCCACGGCGCCAGTCGCAAGATCCACTCTATTGAATTAATTGACCGCTGAGGAGGACCGCTGAGATACTAAGGGTGCGCAATCACCGCCAGACTCGCGGTAAGTCGTGGACGCGACGCCCAACCTTCTTCGATACAAACCAATATTGGTTTCCTTATGTCCCTATAGCTCAGTTGGATAGAGCACCGGCCTCCGAAGCCGGGAGCGTCGGTTCGAGTCCGGCTAGGGACACCATCTTTCCCTCTTGACGTACGTTCCGCCGGATGGAGCGTCCTAATGTCCCGGAAAAAGAGAGGCCCTTGCGCCGTTGTGGCAAGGGAAGCGGGCTGGTACTATGATGCCGTTAGACATCTAGATGTCTATTCCGGCTTAGGGAGGCCAGGCGATGGCCAGCACGTTGGGTCCACGCGCTCGCGGCGCGTATAACACGCTGCGCGAGCGCATAACCAGCGGTGAATTGCGCTCCGGGGAACGCTTGCCCAACCGGCTTGACCTCGCCCGCGAACTGGGGGTAGCGACCATGACGCTGAACCAGGCGATCGACCTGCTGGATGAGGACGGCCTGGTTTCGGTGCAGCACGGGCGCGGCACCTTTGTCTTGCCATCGACATCATCTCCCACCGATGCTGGGGAGGCGCTGCGCGTCGCGGCGCTCGCGCTGCAAGATCGCGAAGCCGCCCTGCGCTTGAGCGAGGCGCGCTTCCGCGCCATCTTCAGCCATGCCCCGATCGGCATTAATGTCACCGATGCCAACGGCTGCTACGTACAGGTGAATAACACGCTGTGCGCCATGCTGGGCTACACCGAGGCGGAACTGCTCACCCGCGCCTTTACCGAGATCACGCATCCGGACGACGCCCACATCGACTGGGCGCTGTTCGAGGACCTTCGGAGAGGCAAGCTGGATCAGTACCAGATAGACAAGCGCTACGTGCACAAAGATGGAACGCCGATTTGGGTGCGGATCACTACCTGTTTTCTCTCCGAGCGGGTCAATGGCGTCCTCTTGAATGTGGGAATGGTCGAGGACATCACCGAGCGCAAGCACTTTGAAGAACAGCTCGAGTACCAGGCCACCCACGATGCCCTCACCGACTTGCCTAATCGCGCACTGCTGCAGGACCGGCTGCGGGAGCTCGTATCCAGCGCCCCGCGCGCCGTTCCGGGCGGGCTCTTGCTCATGGATCTCGACGGATTCAAGATGATCAACGACACCTTCGGGCACCATAACGGCGATAGTTTGCTCCAGCAGGTCGCGATGCGTTTGCAGGGCGCCCTTCGCGATTCTGATACGGTGAGCCGGCTCGGTGGTGATGAGTTTGCCGTTCTCCTGCCGATGACCGATGAGCATGGCGCCCGGCGGGCAGTTGAGAAGATCGAGGAGGCGCTGGCCGGATGCTACTTCATCGAAGGCAATCGGGTGGAAATCCGTGCCAGTATCGGCATTGCCCTCTATCCACATCACGGCGCCGATGGCAGTGTGCTGTTGCGTCGGGCAGACGCCGCGATGTACGAGGCCAAACGCAACCGGCTCGGGTCGGCGCTGTACAACCCCGAGTGGAATCAGGATGCCTCCTTCCACCAGGCGCTCACTGCCGATCTGCGCCATGCCATAGAACGCGATCAGCTGGTGCTCTGCTACCAACCGAAGGTGCGCTGCGACAGTGGTTACGTCGACGGTGTGGAAGCGCTAGTTCGCTGGCAGCACCCCGAGCAAGGACTCATCCCCCCCAATCGATTCATTCAGCTGGCCGAGGAAACCGGTCTTATAGGTCCGCTCACTATCTGGGTGTTGAAACATGCGCTGCGGCAGTGCGCTGTTTGGCGGCGCCAGGGTCTGGACATCGATCTCTCGGTTAATCTTTCGGCACGTAACCTTATCGAGCGACGGCTACCCGAGCAGATCGAGGGTATGATCCGGAGCCTAAATCTCGCGCCATCGACCTTGACCGTGGAAATCACCGAGAGTACGCTCATGGCCGATCTCAACGCGGCGGACGCCGTGCTGTCCCGACTTCATGCCACCGGTGTTCGCGTCGCCATCGATGACTTTGGCGCGGGCTACTCGTCCCTGTCCTATCTCGAACACCTGCCAATCGATGAACTGAAGATCGACAAGACCCTTGTCCAGTCGATGACGGCAACCGGGCTGGTCATCACCAAATCGATCATCGACCTCGGGCGTCGACTGGGGTTGGAGGTTGTCGCCGAAGGCATGGAAGATGATCTGACGTTACAGACGGTCGCCGGTATGGGCTGTACCGCTGTGCAGGGAAACTATGTCTGTCAACCGCTACCGGCCAGCGATGTTCTGCCTTGGATAGTCGCTCACCAGGCCGCTCATTTGTCCCGCGACGACGCTACCTGGAACTGTCCGCCAAGCGCGTCAGCCTAAATGCTCGTCGCGCGACTCAGCGTCGCGTCGTACCTCTTCCGACAGCTCGCGCATCTGCATCTCTAGCCGGCTCGGCGGCCTCCAGGTGCGTCCGTGGATCGCGGCGCGGTGGGCGCAATCTCTAATGGCCTCATGCACTGTCTTGCTCTGGCAGTGCAGCGCTTGCATAGTCTCGGTGTTGTCCATGTCGTGCTCCTCGTAGCGTGATGGTCGCTCGTTGATGTGCCCTATCATATCGTACTATGATACGAAATGCAAGCCAGCTGATCAACGTGGAGTAGCGGCTTCGAGCAATTCGCGGATTTCCTCGGGCTCGTCGTTGGCGGTAATGGCGCGCATCACCACCTCATCCACGATCCCGTCCCAGGCGGAGAGCCCGCGTTGGATGTCCGCTGCTGTCTCGCCGATGATTCCCGTATCCACCGCCGCCGCGCCCATCCGCTCAAAGTGAGTCGCGTAGTGTGAAATAGCCGAGTAACGATCCGCTTCCTCGCGCAAGCGGTCCCCGGCTGCCTTACCCAGGGCCACACGAACGTACACCATGAGCCGCGGCGTGCTGAGCTTCGCCGTGTGAGCGCTTTCCTCGATTCGCCTCACCGACTCGCGGGCGTACGCCGGCGTCAGCCAGTTCAGCAGGACACCATCGGCAGTCCGACCCGCCAGGCGGCACATGCGTGGCCCTAGCGCGGCGACAACAATACTGCCGTGTAACTCCGGCTCCAGGACGCGGATTGCATCCTCGACGCGCTGCACACCGTGTGATCCGGAGCCGCTGCCGATCCCCAGGTAAAGCCGCTCGCGTGGCACCTCCTGCTCCCGAACACCCACCGCGATCTCCTGAGGGGAGTTGTGGGACAGGGGGATGACGCCCACACCCAGATGGACGCGGGTAGTGCGCCGGGCCACGCCGCCGAGCACGGCAAGGGCATCGCCACCAGGTGGATTATTCACCCAGAAGGATGCGTAGCCCGCCGCTTCCGCCGCTTCAGCGGTCGACATGATCGTATTTTCGTCCACCGAAAGCGCCAGACCGAGGCCGCGCTCGGTCTTTCTCCCGCCGTTCGTTGCATCCATCACGGTACCCTCCTTGCGCTACGTTCTTTATATAGACATAGTAGCGTCGGACGGGCGGCGTAACGGGACGGCTACGCAGCGAGCGCCGGCAGGACTTGCTGCGCTATAGTTTCCAGATCTGCGGTATTGTCCAGATCGAGCCACTGCAGCATGACGCGGTCGGCGCCGGCTTCGGCATAGGCGCTGAGCTGGTTGACCCACATGGCGCTGGTCCCGGCCACGATACCCTGGTCAGCGATATCCTCTAGCGTCTGATCGCGCGCCGCCAGGCGATCGTGGAGCACGCGTTCGCTCGGCGTGAAGAGAGTACCCAGCATCACTGAACGGAGTACCGCGTCGCGCGGCCGGCCCCGCTGATCCAGAAGATCGTCAAAGTGTTGCTGCAGGACGCCGAATTGCTCGGGTCCAACGAATACCGCATTCCACTCATCGGCATACCGAGCGGCCAGTGGCATGGTCCGGCGCTCTCCGTTGCCCCCAATCAGGATGGGCGGCCCGCCGGGGCGAGCCGGTCGGGGCAGCAGTAGCGCTTCGTCCAGTGAAAACGCCTGGCCGGCGTAGGTGACCGGTTCATCGTTGCGCAGGAGCCGCGTCACCACTTCCAGCCCGTCCCGGAGCATGGTGTAGCGCTCTTGCACTGGAGGGAACGGCACGCCAAACACCTGATGTTCGCGATCCTGCCAACCAGCGCCCATCCCCAGCACCAACCGGCCGTCGCTCAGATCGTCAACCGCAGCCGCCATCTTCACGGTGATTGCGGGATGGCGAAAGGTAATCGGCGTGACCAACGGTCCGAATTCGATACGCGTTGTGTGGCTAGCCGCGTAGGTAAGGGACGTCCAGAGTTCCAAGGAGGACTTATCCGGCGGAGTGGGGTTGGTGAAGTGATCCGAACGAAAGACCGAGCCGAAGCCCAACTCCTCGGCGGCCTGCAAGATTCGCCGCCAGCGTTCCCAGGTAAGCCCGTTCTGGCCCTCGATCATCAAGCCGATTTGCAC
>JBPCKK010000062.1:0-6815 GCA_051004335.1 Chloroflexota bacterium | reverse complement strand
ACCTTGGCGGTTCACTGTGAACCGACTCATCACGGAAGGGGACACGGTTGTTACTGATGTGACGGTCACCGATGGTGTGCAGATAGCACGCGCCATCACCTTCTCGGAGGTACTCGACGGACGGATTGTGCGACAGACGGAGTATTGGCCCGACCCGTTCGAGGCGCCCGCCTGCCGTGCCCGATGCGTCGAGCGGGGTAGAGTGAAGGGAATCGTCGAAGTATTTATAGTCGAAGTATTTATAAAGGAACCGCAAGGACATATGACTGATTCCCGGACCTTTACCACCCCTACCTTCTTCTTTGATCCCACCTGTCCTTGGACTTGGATGACGTCACGCTGGCTTGTCGAGGTGGCGGCGGTACGAAATCTTAACGTGCAATGGCGTTCGATAAGTTTGACCATCTTGCACGGTGGCATCGAAGCAACGCCCGAACAGGACCAGGAAGGCGCGCACTTTGCCCAGCGAGTGCAGCGCGTGATCGAGGCAATGCTGGCGGCGGGCCGAAACGACCTAGTTGGCGCCTTCTACACGGCAATCGGCACACGCTTTCATGTCCATCGGGAGCCGCCGAGCCAGGAACTCCTGGTGGCGGCAGCGGAGAGCAGCGGCACTGCCGCATTTCTGGGCGCGGCGGATGACGCTTCCTGGGATGCGGCTGTGAACACATCCACCCAGGCGGCTCTGCGACTGGCCGGACCAGGTATCGGCTCCCCCGTCCTAGCGTTTCTCGATCTAGGTCGCGGGTTCTCTGGCCCGATCGTCTCACCGTCGCCCACCGGGGACGACGCGCTCCATCTGTGGGATGGGTTCGTTACTCTTTCGAAAGTTCCCAGCTTGTATGAACTCAAACGTAGTCGCACCAACCCGCCTCAGATCCAGAAGGCAACAAACCCGTAGACCCGGATTTTAATCCGATTGGAAGCATAGGAGGTTCCGGCGCGCAACGAGCGGAATCTGACGCGGGAACGCGGGAGCTGCGCATTCTCAATGCCGTGGCCGAGGCGCTAAACAGTACCTCGGATGTCCGACAGGCATTGGAACGCACGCTCTCCTTGGTGGCCGATCTTCTGGGATTGCAGACCGGCTGGGTGTGGCTGCTTGATCCGGATAGCGGGCAGTTCTACAGCGCCGCTGCCCAAAACCTGCCGCCCTATCTCCGGGAGCCGGTGCGCATGACCGGTAGGCCCTGTTGGTGCATCCAAGCGTTCCAAGCAGGTGAACTCGTGCCGGAGAATATCAATGTTCTGGAATGCAGCCGGCTACGTCCCGCCGTACTGGCCCATGACCGCGCGGCGACACAAGGGCTTGCGTACCACGCCAGCATTCCCTTGTATTTCCGTACCACGCCGCTGGGAATCATGAACCTCACCAGCTCCTCCTGGCGGAGATTGTCCAGCGAGGAACTTCGCCTCCTGTCCACCATCGCCTATCAAGTCGGGATCGCCATTGACCGCGCTCGTCTCGCCGAGGAGAGCACCCGCCTCGCTCGGGCGGAGGAGCGTGCCCGCATCGCCCGCGACATCCACGATACGCTCGCGCAGGGACTGACGGCCATCATCCTGAATCTGGAGGGAGTCGCCAAGAACCTCGAGCGCAACCCCGGACGAGCGCGTGAGCGGCTGGATCGTGCCCTGGCAGTGAGTCGGGAAAGTCTGGAAGACGCCCGCCGCTCCGTCCTCGGCCTGCGTGCCGTTCCGTTGGACAAACCACTTCCGGAGGCCCTGTCTGCCCTGGCGCGCGCCTTCACCGCGGAGAGTGGCGTGCGCGCACGGGTCCATACGGGTGAGAAGTTCTCGCTTTCACCACGGGTCGAGAGCGAACTCTTCCGCATCGCGCAGGAGGCGCTGACCAATGTGCGACGACACGCCCAGGCTCGCGAAGTGGAGATCACTTTGAAGGAGGGCGACCGGACAATTCGCCTGTCCATTCGCGACGACGGTCGGGGATTCGACCCACGCACTACGGGCGAGGACCGGTACGGTCTTCTGGGGATGCGGGAACGAATCCGACTGCTCGACGGCCGGCTGCGCATCACCAGCCGCCCAGGGCGAGGGACTACAGTCACCACCATCATTCCCACTGGCTCGGTGGAACATCCATGATCCGCGTGCTGGTAGTCGACGATCATCCTATAGTGCGCGAGGGGCTGGTGGCGCTCCTCGAGGATGAGGCAGATTTTGCCGTGGCCGGCTCGGCCGGGTCGGCGGAAGAGGCGCTGGAGTTGATCGAACGGCTGGCGCCCGATGTACTCCTTCTCGACCTCGAGCTGCCCGGGCTGAACGGCGTCGCCGCTATTCCCGAGTTCGCCCAGGTAAGCCCCGCCACGCGCATTCTGGTCTTTACCGCCTACGACACCGATGAGCGCGTCTTTGGGGCTATCCGAGCAGGCGCCCGAGGCTATTTGCTGAAAGGGGCTACGTCGGCTGAGATCACGCAGGCCGTCCGCGCCGTCCACGACGGAGAGTCGTATTTGGAGCCGCGCATTGCCGCCAAGCTGGTCGCCGAGGTGAGCGCGCCGCGCCGCTTCACCGGCCTCCTCACCGAGCGCGAACGATCGGTGTTACGGCTTGTTGCCGCCGGTCTAGCCAATAAGCAGATAGCCCGATCACTGTCGATCAGCGAACGAACCGTCAAGTTCCATGTAACCTCAATCCTGCGCAAGCTGGAGGCGGACAACCGGGCACAGGCGGTCGCTGTGGCCACGCAGCGCGGACTGCTCTAAATACCTGACCAAAGGTACAGGTCCCGAACTGCACCCCTGCCCGTCGCGGGACGTGTTGAGATAGTCCTACGCTTGAGTTGCGATGAGAAAACTTGAACCAGCACCCGGGCGGCGCGTGGGCGGCGAGCCGGAGACCCAGAGGGTACCCCGGCCGGCCCCTACCGGTCGATGTCAAGGATGGTCGCGAGACGGACAAAGGATGCATGAAAGGACTTGGACCAATGACAGATACAGCACAACCAGTGGCGCTGATTACCGGGGCCTCCCGTGGACTCGGGCTGGAGATTGCCCGCCTCTTGGCCGAACGGGGGATGGGATTGATTCTCACGGCACGCAACGCGCCGGCCCTGGAGCGTGCGGCGAATGAGCTGAGCGCTAGTACCGACGTCCTCGCACTACCCGGCGACATTTCCGATGAGGGACATGCAGCCGAGCTCGCACGACAAGGTTTGGCGCGCTTCGGGAAGGTCGATATTCTGATCAACAACGCATCCGAGCTGGGCCCGAGTCCACTGCCGGAACTCGGCGTCTACCCGCTCGACCGGCTGGAGCAAGTGTTCAGGGTCAACGTTATCGCGCCGCTGCACCTCGTGCAGCTTGTTCTGCCCGGGATGAAACAACGTGGTAATGGCGTCATCATCAACGTCACCTCCGACGCCGGCGTCGAGGCATATCCGACCTGGGGAGGCTACGGCGCCAGCAAGTCAGCACTGGAGCACCTCTCGCGCATATTGGCCGCCGAACTGGAGGAGACGGGGATCCGCGTCTACGTGGTCGATCCCGGCGACATGAACACGCAGATGCACCAGGAGGCAGAGCCCGGCGAGGATCTCTCCCATCTGCCGTCCGCCGCCGTCTCCGCTCCTGCCTTCTTGCGATTGGTGGAGGATGAGACCGCGCCCTTCGGCCGCTTGCGCGCTCAAGATTTCAGCGGCGAAACCAGCCAGGAGTTCGACCATGCCGGTGCTTGACCGCTTGCTGAACTTCACCCTCCCCGCCGAGTTGGAGGCGCACGAGCCTCCGGAGGCACGCGGCCTCACGCGCGATGGAGTGCGCCTGCTGGTCAGTGACAGCGCTACCGATACTATTGTCCACGCTCGTTTCAGCGACCTGCCGGAATTCCTCGCTCCCGGTGATCTGGTGGTGGTCAATGACTCCGGTACTCTCCCGGCTGAACTGACCGCTCGCCGCGCTGATGGCGCCGAGTTGCCGCCGCGCCTCTCCACGCAATTACAGCCTGGATTGTGGACCGTTGAACCCCGCAAGGTACCTGTCAGCGCCGGTGAGGTATTCGCCCTGCCAGACCGAGCCAGTGCCGAACTCATCGCGCCCTACGCCGGTTCGAAGCGCCTGTGGGCCGCGCGGCTAGATACGCCCGGGGAGATCGTTGCCTACCTGCTTCGTTGGGGCCGGCCGATCCGCTATCCGTACGTCCCGCGTCCCTGGCCACTGGAGATGTACCAGACCGTCTATCACGGCCGGCTTGGCTCGGCCGAGATGCCCTCTGCCGGTCGTCCTTTCACCCACGACATGTTCCGACGGCTGCGTGATCGCGGGATGCGATTAGCAACACTGACGTTGCACACCGGAGTATCCAGCCTGGAGCAGCACGAACCTCCCTATCCCGAATTCTTCTCGGTACCGTGGGGAACAGCCGAGGTGGTGCGCACGACGCGCGAGAACGGCGGGCGGGTCATTGCCGTGGGAACTACAGTGGTTCGCGCTTTGGAGAGTGTCGTCGATGAGCATAGCGCGGTGACTGCCGGCGATGGCTGGACTGATCTGGTGATCACGCCAGAGCGAGACGTGCGCGTAGTCGACGGGCTTCTGACCGGGTTCCACGAACCCCAAGCTACTCACCTGGCCATGCTGGAGGCGATCGCCAGCCGGGAGCACCTGACCAAGGCCTATCATGCCGCGATCGCGGGACGATACCTCTGGCACGAATTCGGCGACGTGCATCTGATTTTGTAGAAAGTTGCCATGCCGGCCGGAAATATCTAGTCTGCGGGTATCACTGTAGAGGAGTACCCGCGTGACCGAAGCATACACTGGTCTCTAGTCGGTTCAATCCGGGCATCTTCCCACTGTGGATGAGGCGGAGGAACGTCTGGCGCTGCTGCGTCGGCACGGACCCACAGCACGGGCGTTTACCTCCAGGGCACGGTTCGAGCCAGGGAACGAGGAGCCTGCAGGAGCGGCACTCGATGACGAGCGCTGGCTCTGTCCGTCAGGCTAATGGTTTTTCACAATGAAGACGGGCCGTGAGTCGGGGCCGTAGGTCAGGACTTATGGTTTTTCACAACGAAGATCGGTATCAGCCGTAGTCCCGGCTTTAGCCGGTGGGGCGCCGGCTATCGAACCCGTCCCTCGCGCCAAGCACACTCGCCAAAAGCGCTTGCCCTCGGGCGTACTCGCCTGACCGGGAGGAGTTCCGCGGAGAGACCATTCACCGTCTAAAGCCGGGACTACGGGAACGGCCCACGTCCATCAAAGGATGCGGTCGAGCGTGTCAGGAAGGTGGGTAAGGTCGGTGAGTTCGGCGGCGCGCGGCAAGGCGCTGCTCTCGCCCAGCCGGTTGATCCACACCGCCGGAATGCCGAGGTCATGCGCCGGGGCTATGTCGTGGAAGAGGCTGGCGGCCACGTGAATGTGGTTTTCCCGATCCACCCTGGTGCGCGCGAAGAAGGTCTCCCAGTGTCCCGGCGCCGGCTTATACGATCCAGCGTCGGCGGCAGTGATGGTGAGATCGACCGGGACACTGATCTGTCGCAATGAGGCCTCCAACAGCTCGGGATCGGTATTGGAGAGAACACCGAGTCGCCAGCCTCGCCGGCGAAGCTCTCCCAAGGCCGCCGGCACCTCGGGGAATACCGGCCAGGAGGGAAGCGAGTCGGGCAGGGAAAACTCGTCGCCGGCCCTGAGGGGCAGTCCTCCGATGGCGGCAAGAGCACGTACGGAGCGTGCCAACACTTCCTTATAAGGAAGAGAGATCTCTTCTTGGATCAATGGCTCGACGGCATGGTAGCGCGCCAGCATCCGTTGGGGATCGGCCGTGGGCCAGAGTTGCCGCAATGCGCCGGCGATGCCGCCATTCCAATCGATGAGAGTTCCATAGCAATCAAACGTTGCCCAGCGATCGGTCATGATAGGGAACACCTATCCCAACCCTGCTTCCCAGCGCACGAGCCTGTAAAGTTCATCGATCACATGGACAAAGTGCAGGTAGGCGACCGGTCCATCGGGGTGGCGCATCATGCGGACAGTGAATCCCCTCTTTGGTCCGAAGTAAGACTCCCACTTGGCATCCTCCACGCCCTTGATACGCCAGGTTTGGCTGGCGGCGAGACGACGAATGATCTCAGATTCCGCGAGTTGTTCACCGCGAAAACGGGGTGGCACGTCGCGTCCCAACCGTAGCCTGGCCGCCCGTTGAGCCTCAAAGGCGCGCAGTCGCTCGGGGGTGCGCCGCCGCTGCACCTCTTCTCTAGCTTTATTCCACAGGCGTTCGTATGAGTCGTCACTATCCCCGTACATCACTCCATCCCCTGGTATAGACTAAACTCCATGGAGCGTGTCGCCAACTGGGTGGGCGACTTCGGAGGCGTACCTGCTCGGTGAAGGGACTCACCCGTTGAGGGTCGCGAAGATCGTTGGAATCGTAATCCTTGTCATAGTCGGCTTATACATCCTTTTAACCGTCCTACTTTTTGCTGCTCACTCCGCCCACCTCTTTTAGCCGTCAAAAGTTGCTTCTGCAATGCCACTAATCATGAAAGAATCGTGCGAGCGCTGCGCCATATCCTTGCCGGCGCACGGCGTTGCCTACATCTGCATCCACGAATGTACCTTTTGCGCGCCATGTTCCGACACCATGAAACACGTCTGCCCGAACTGTGGAGGCGAGCTTGTCCCTCGGCCACGGCGGAACACCCCTTCATCCACCTCGTGAGGTAGTGACGGTGCAAATCGGCTTGATGATCGAGGGCCAGAACGGGCTTACCTGGGAACGCTGGCGGCGAATCTTGCAGGCCGCCGAGGAGTTGGGCTTCGGCTCGGTCTTTCGTTCGGATCACTTCACCAACCCCA
>JBPCKK010000061.1:0-4265 GCA_051004335.1 Chloroflexota bacterium | reverse complement strand
CATCTCGGTGGCCGCGCTGAACGTCGGCGTGGCGCAGGCGGCCTACGATGCCTCGTTCACCTACGCCCGCGAACGCAGCCAGTTTGGTCAGCCGATCTCGAAGTTCCAGGCAGTCCAATTCCGGTTGGCCGACATGGCAACTGAGATTGAGATGGCGCGTCTGGTGACGCTAAAAGCCGCCTGGCTCAAAGACCAGGGCCGCGACTTCCGCCTGGCGGCCGGCATGGCCAAACTCTACTCTGGAGAGGTTGCCACGCGAGCCTGCAATTCAGCCATCCAGATCCATGGCGGCTACGGCATCATGGAAGAGTATCCGGTGGCTCGCCTCTGGCGCGACGTCAAAATCGGCGAGATCGGCGAGGGCACCTCGGAGATACAGCGCGGCGTGATTGCGCGATTGCTGGGCGCGTAATCAGAAATCCGGTTGTTTGACTGGAATACCGCCGCAGCGTATTGTAAGAGCATATTCCGATCTCTTCCTTAGGGAGGCGTTAGAAAGGAGGTAACATCTTCGGACACGTGCCGCCGCCGGCGAGCACGAGGACGGGAGACCATTCACGTGGGAGGAAGCGATGCTACGTAACCGTTCGAAGCATTTGATGGCCCTCGTAGGAATAGCAGCAGTATCCCTGCTGCCGTTCAGTTCGAACTCGGCCCATGCCAGCCCAACGAAAGCCTCGATGGCCGTGACCTTCTTGGGCGGTTGGGGCGCGGGTGAACAGACCGACTTTAAAGCGATTTTGAGCTACTGTGACACGCATTACCACACCAACGCTACCTATGAACTGGCCCCTGGTGGCGCCGTTGATACCACGCTAACCACGCGGGTTCAGGGCGGCAACGCTCCGGACCTCGCCGCGCTCTCGGCGCCGGCTGAGATTGGCCCGTACGTGGCCGGTAACTCGCTGGTGCCCATGACCTGGCTGAACAAAAGCAAGTTCAACAAACAGTACTCTACCTTCTGGCGCAAACTGGGTACCTTCAGTGGCAAGCTGTACGCCGTCTACATGAAGGCGGACGTCAAGTCGCTGGTCTGGTACTCGCCGAAGAAGTTCCGCAACGGACATTACTCGATCCCCAAAACCTACGGCCAAATGATCAGCCTCTCGAGGAAGATGATCAAGCAGGGCAAGCAGCCCTGGGCATTCGGCGCGGGAGGCTCACCCGCCTCGCCGTGGACGCTCACCGACTTCATTGAGAATATCTACCTGAACACCTATGGGCCGGCCCAGTACATCAAGTGGTACGAGCACAAGATTCCCTGGACCGATTCCACAATCAAGCACGCATTTGCGCTGGCCAACGAGATAGTCGGCAACGACAAGATGATCGCCGGTGGCCGGCAGCGCGCCTTAAGCCAGGCTTGGGACCAGGGAGCCAAGCAGATGGTGCAAGATCCTAAGGCGGAGTTCTTTCAGGAAGCCACTTTTGTGGGCGCGGGATTGCGCACTGACTTGCCCAATGCGAAACCGGGCGTAGCTTACAATGCGTTCGCATTCCCGTCCATCAAACAATTCTCCACCGCTCCCGCCGAGGTAGGACCGAATGGCGTGGTGGCGTTCAAGGACACACCGGGCGTGCGCGCCCTTACCAAGTGCCTGGTTGATCCCAACGCCCTGGCGCAGTGGGCCAAGCGGGGTGGCTACATCTCCCCGAACAACGCCCTGCCGATCAGCGACTATCCCGATCCCATCGCCAAAGCGGCCGCCAGGCAGCTTGCCAAGGCAGGTAAGGCCAATCTGGTGGTCGGCGATGCCTCCGATCTGATGCCCGCCGCGCTCGGCAGCGACTACGAGTTCACTGAACTGCAGAAGTGGTTCAAGAATCCTGGTACCATCAATACCATCCTGAATCAACTCGAGGCCAAGGCCAAGACCGTGTACGGCGGTCACTGAGGCATGCATAGGTAAGTAATGGGCGCCGGACGGCCGTCCGGCGCCCGCACTGCCTCTGGAGGTAAAGAACACGGATCCAGCAGGGCCGGTGGTGGCCCCACCCACCAGTAGCTCCACCACGGCGATTCCCACTGGGACAGTGACGTTGCGCCGCCGCAGCATCGACCCGAAGCGCCATATCACAACGCTCTTTTTTTTGGGGCCGTCGCTCATCTTGATCTGCCTGATGGTTGTATACCCGGTGATCAAGACGATCATTAACAGCTTGTACACGACGACCGGCATTGGTGTCAATGCGCCCACGACGTTTGTCGGCCTGGATAACTACAGAAGTATGCTCTCAGATCCGAACATGCATACGGCGATCGCGAACAACATTGTCTGGCTAGTCGTCGTCACTCCAATCGTCGTGATTTTCGGCGTGATCTTCGCCGTATTGTTTGACCGGGTTCGCTACGAGGCAGTTGCCAAGTCAATTGTCTTCATCCCCATGGCCATTTCCGCCACGGCTTCGGGAGTCATCTGGATACTGATGTACGCCGACGATCCGAAAGTCGGCACGATTAACGCGCTATTGGGCTTTGCCCACGCCGGACCACTCTCGTTTCTCGGGGATACCAGCTTCGTAAACTTCGCGCTCTTCGGCGCCCAGATATGGATGGGAATGGGTTTTGCCGTGGTGGTGCTTTCCGCGGCGCTCAAGTCGATTCCCGGCGAACTTCTTGAGGCGGCGCGCATCGATGGGGCAAATGCATGGCAAATCTTTAGCCGCATTACGGTACCGCTCATGTGGCCGACTATCACCGTTATCATCACGCTTACCATGATCGCGGTGGTGAAGATCTTCGACATCATCATCGTCATGACAAGCGGCGGCCCAGCGGGAGCGAGCGAGGTGCTCGCCACCCGCATGTTCACCGAAGCCTTCAAGAATGGCAATACCAATTACGGGAGCGCCATTGCGGTGGTCCTCCTGATCGCGGTGATGCCCATCATGGCGCTCAATATTCGCCGGTTCCGTACCGAAGGATCCCGGTAGGGAGGAGTCAGACATATGGAAAGCGCGATCGCCGGTACTTCGACAGAGACCGCCGCGACGGTAGCGGTGGTCGGTGACAAACCTCACTGGTACGCCCGTGCTCCCCTGCACTTCGTAGTCGTCTTGATTAGCGTTGTCTGGCTGCTTCCCACGGTTTCCCTGCTTTTCACTTCGGTGCGCGGCATTCAGGACATCAACAGCTCGCTGTGGTGGACAATATTGTGGAAGCCCCACCAGTTCACGCTGGACAACTACCACCAGGTCTTCCAGTCGGCCGGTGACATCGGCATGGGACGAGCGTTCGTCAACAGCTTGATCATCACGATACCGGCGACGATTTTCCCCATAGCCATTGGCGCCTGGGCGGCATATGCCTTTGCCTGGCTGAAGTTTCCGCTGCGCAATACCATTTTCCTGATACTAGTCGCGCTGCAAGTGGTTCCTCTACAGATGCTGCTCGTCCCCGTGCTCCGTCTCTTCACCGACTGGCACATCACCGGAACTTATCCGGCGCTGTGGATCGCGCATACCGCCTTCGGCCTGCCGCTCACTATCTACATCATGCGCAACTTCATGTCGGGCATCCCGTACGATCTTCTCGAGTCTGGGCGAATAGACGGAGCCGGCGAGGTACGTATCTTCTGGAACATAATCCTGCCGCTCACCGTGCCCGCTCTTGCCGCGATGGCCATCTTCCAGTTCATGTGGGTGTGGAACGATCTGTTGATCGCGCTCATCTTCTCTGGTCCGACCACGGCGCCCATGCCGGTTATCGTGCGATCGCTTGTCGGGGAGTACGGCAGCGGCTGGCAATATATGACATCCGCCGCCTTCATCTCCATGATCCTGCCACTCATCATCTTCTTCTCGCTCCAGCGCTACTTCGTTACTGGCCTGACCGCGGGTTCCGTGAAAGGCTAACAACGACACAATCGGAAACGTTCAGTAGGTGCCGGCCCAATCCCTCACTGTGTGACGTTGGAGTGCATCGTGCGGATCGTAACCCTCCGAGTCTCCAGGCCGCTGCCTAGGACAGTGCTCAGGCCGGTCTGCGGACCGGCGGGTGGCACCGAGTGGCCGCCCCTACCGAGTCAGTTTGCCCCAGGGCACATCCTGTTGTCTCTGCATCCTGCCCATTGATGGATAATGGAACTATGTAGCAGTCGAGAGGACGTGTCGATATGGAAGATGTAGTTATTGCCAGTACGG
Source organism: Chloroflexota bacterium (assembly GCA_051004335.1). Taxonomy (GTDB): domain Bacteria; phylum Chloroflexota; class UBA5177; order UBA5177; family UBA5177; genus CAVSUG01. Next base: position 122 of record JBPCKK010000061.1, on the reverse strand, counting down.
CGCGCACGCCGTTCGGCAAATTGGGTGGCGCGTTGAGCACGTTGAGCGCGGTCGACCTGGGCGGGTGTGTCATTCGCACGGCACTGGAACGTGCCAGCGTGCCCTTCGATGCGGTGGATGAA
>JBPCKK010000060.1:0-2997 GCA_051004335.1 Chloroflexota bacterium | reverse complement strand
TGACCCCGCCTCAGGATGGAGATAGCTCGGGTCGTGGTGTTGCTCTCTCAACCCTGCATGCGGCAAAGGGCCTGGAGTATCGCGCGGTATTTCTGCCGGGCTGTGAAGAGGGTCTATTGCCGCATCGCCGGTCCCTCGACCGCGCCGATCAACTTGCTGAAGAACGGCGGCTGTGTTATGTAGGCATGACCCGAGCGCGGGACTATCTGTATTGCAGTTACGCGCGAACACGTCTGCTTGGCGGTCAGTTCCATACAGGCAGCCGAAGCCGATTCCTCACGGAAATGGGAATATCGAGTATGGATGTGCGTTCCTCCCCTCGCCTTGCTTTCCCTCCGCGCGTACATACGGCACATCCGCGAGAACGGATTCCGGGAAAGGACGACAATGGTCGTCGACTCTGACACACCGGACGAGTCTTCGGAACATACGGCGCCGGCAGTCGAGTCGGACCAGCCGGCCAACCGAAATGGGTGGCGGCGCTGGCGGCCCTCGTATCTCCTCGTGCCGCTGTTCATCCTGCTGATTGCGGCCGGCGTCCTAGAAATTTTGCCGGCGAACGTCTATATTTTGCTTCCAGGCGAAGCGCTGCCAGTGGCGCCGATGATCGCTGTGCCGGGGCATCCGGCCATACTTAAGCGGGGACAGCTCTTGCTCACTGACGTGTCGCTCTACAAAGCGAACCACAAACTGGAGGAGTTGTGGGGCCGGCTGAATTCCAGCGCCGACGTGCAGCCCGCCGCCAATGTGGCCGGTGGGCTCTCAGACAAGCAGTTCTTGCGGCTCAATTTGTCGATGATGGACGATAGCATCCATCAAGCGGAAGCAGCGGCGCTGAACCAGATACCGGGCGACCATCCGCGCTTTGCCGCAACCGGTCCTCGCATTGTGTTTGTGCAGCCCGGAACTCCGGCAAGCAAGCTGATCCACTCGGGCGATGTCATTCTCGCCGTGAACGGCCGGCGAGTCCATCGAGCCGCCGGAGTGGCGCCCCTGGTCCGGAACCTCGTGCCCGGGAAGACGGTGCAGCTACAACTCTTGCGGAAAGGGCGTCCTCTCTTGGTGTCGGCGAAAACCGTTCCGGCTAATCGCGTCGATCCCCAAGCCAACCCACGCACCGCTCTCATCGGGATCTCGCTCCAGGATCAGATAGTATTCCCGGTGAAGATCAAGATCAATCCTGGAAACATTGGCGGTCCGTCGGCTGGTCTTATGTTCTCTCTCGGTGTCATACAGCGACTGGAGAAACAAGACATCACGCACGGGTGTCGGATCGCCGGAACCGGTACCATCGACTTTTACGGTACGGTGGGCGCCATTGGCGGCGCCAAGCAGAAAATCATCGCCGCCCGGTCGGCCGGAGCCCGCTATTTTCTCGTCCCTGATGTAGCGGAAAATCGCGACCCCGCCGAAGCGAACCGAGGGGAAATCACCGTGGTTCCGGTCAAGACCCTGCCGCAAGCCCTGCGTTATTTAAAGACGATCAAGCCCTGTCGCTGAATCCAGTTCGCCGGACGGCGGACTCTATCGTCTGGTTGCGGCCTCCGGGTTGGCTCGACGCTTTTCCTCGGCTTTCTTCCGTCCCTTGAGATGCTTGTGCCAGGCTACCTTCTTGCGTTTGTTCATGCTGTCTCCTCTCTATTCATAGTGAGTTGCCGCCGCGTGGGGGGCCAGTAGCAGTGTAGCTGCTCCTTTTCATTGTCGCAGTGAGAGTTAGGATATCTGGCCCGTCACCCGGTCGTGTCCCTGCGAGTCAAGCAGAGGCAGGGGCGATCTGCGTTCGCCCACGTTCCCTGCGCCAGCGTGTCTCCTCGGCGTGCCTGCCCCAAATCTGGGAGGCACCGAGGACGGCGGCGGGCGAGCGCAGGTCGCCCCTACGACGGCTGAGCTGAGAGCAACGAGAAGCCCAGGCGGCGCCCGTCCTGAAGGACCCCCGACCAATGATTATCCATGGTATAGCCGGCATTCTCGTTCCCGTGGTACAGTCGTTCGATTCCAACTGGTGAGGAGAACGGACCAAATGCGCTTATTCGGCGCACTGGCATTTGGCGCGGTAGCTGCCCTGGCGACCTGGCGCTTTGCGAACATGGCTACGCAAAGTCTTGATGACCAGTCTCGCGGCTGGCTGCTGGCCGGCGTTCCGACTGTGGGTCTCGTCTTCGGCTTCCTCGCCGGCGGGACGATTGCGCGGCGCGGCATGCGAGATCGAACGAATCTTAGTAAGTTCGCCGCGCTAGCGGGCGGATTCGGCGGAGGCTGTACCGGCGCGGCGGTCGCCGTGGGACTCACCGCGGGCTATTTGCGCGCCTATGCGTCGTGGCCGGCTGATGTGCTGGGCCAAATACTCTTTGTCCTGGCCATTCCTGCCTTCGCCGCCGTTGGTTGGTTTGTGGGCGCCGCGCTCGGTTCGCTGGCCGGATTGCTCGAGGCGTTGCTCTTACGCCTCACTCCCGTGAGGAGACGGTAAGACATCGGAGCGCACCCAGCGCTGTCCCTGTGCAGTATCCTTCACCAACAATCCACTCGCGGCGAGCGTGTCGCGGAGTTCATCTGACCGTGTAAAGTCACGGGCTGAACGCGCCCGAGCGCGCTCCGCCAAGAGCCGGCGTTCCGCGTCTCCCACCTGGCTGTACCGTCCGCCCATGGGAAGGAGATCGAGCCCGAGCACGCTGTCGAACTCGCGTAGCAGCCCCAATTTTTGTCCAGCCGGTAGGCGGCTGCCCAATGCGTCATGCAGTATCGCCAGCACCACAGGTAGATCCAGATCATGGTTGATGGCCAGATGGAAACGCTCCTGAAAGTTTTGAGCTTCTCCCTCGATGTCCTGTGCGGTACCACTCTGCAGTAGGTCGGCCGCCAGCTCCCACAATCGGGTGAGCGCGGTCTGCGCGGCCAGCAGCGCGTCCCATGAAAAGGCCATAGGAGTCCGGTAGTGTGCCTGAAAGTTGAAGTAGCGAAAGGACAGCGGATGGATCCCCCGCTCCACCAAATCGGAGA
>JBPCKK010000059.1:0-14632 GCA_051004335.1 Chloroflexota bacterium | reverse complement strand
GCCCCCACATGCCCCATGAGAGCCGCGCTACCTTCGAATGCAAGATCGAGAGCTCCGGCGACGGCTCATTGTTCTCAAGTGCGCTGATTACCGCGCGCAGCCGGGCCAACCCTTCTGGGGATGTGCCCCGCGAATAGTGAGTATCCGCTATCATTGTCTCGACGCGCGCCACCGCCAGACTGTCTCCTTGAGTCCGGTGAATCTGAACAGCCTGGTCGTATACGCGCAGTGCCTCGTCACAGCGTGCTTCCACCGAGAGAACGCGTCCTAATTGCAGCAGCGCCTCAGCCTCTTCTTGCTGATCTCCCAGGTCTTGCGCCATCCGCAGCGCTACCCGGTAGTGCTGCTCGGCCTCGGCATGCCCGAAGACCGAACGCGCTTCCTCGCCGGCGAGCATACTGTAGCGCAGCGCCCGCTGATGATCCTCTCCTATTTGGAAGTGCCGAGCCAGCTCCGCGGCGCGGCGCGGAACGGTTTGCCGCCGCTTTCGTTGCGTCAGTCGTTCCACTGCTTTTCCCGCGACCCGATGGAGCCGTCTCCTCCGGCGCGCTGAGAGATCAGCATACAGGGCTTGCTGGGTGAGGGCGTGGTCGAAGGCGTAGTCCTCTCGCTGAACCACCCGGATAAGAGCTGAATCCGTAGCTTCTTCCAAGGCCGCGTCGAGCGCGACCTCGGATCTCTTGCCCATGGCCCGCAGCTCGTCAAAGGAGAATCCCTGACCCAAGATGGCGGCTTCATGGAGGACGTCCTGCGCCGCGGAACTCAGCCCGGATACACGCTCTTCAATGAGAGAACGGATACTTTCCGGAACCGCGACCTCGGTGACCGGTCGGAGATGCCAGATGCCGTCCTGCTGGAATAGGTCACCGCGATCGACTAGGGCATGCAGTATTTGGTGCGTGAAGAACGGATTGCCTTCGGTATGGCGGTGCACGAATTCGGCAAACTCCGGCGAAATAACTGTCTCCTCGAAGGTTGCGGCGATGATGGCGGAAGTACCGGCCGCCGGTAGTGGATGGATTGGTACTCGCTCGACGAGGCCTTCTCGGCTCAGATCCGACAGAGTTCGCTCTAACGAGTTCCGTCGCCCCGTCCGAATGTCCCGGTAGGTCCCGAGAAGCAACACGCGATACGCGCGAGTGTGCCGCGCCAGATGTTGAAGCAAGCCGATCGAACTATCGTCCGCCCACTGAAGATCATCCACTAGCAGCGCGACCGGTGCCTCCTCGGCGATAGCTTGCAGGAATCCCGTCACTGACCAGAACAGACGCTCACATTCCTCGCCAGGGATGGAGGTAGCGATCGGCACGGTAACGCCCTGATTCGGAAGGAGGCGGGCGAGGTAGGGCCATCGCTGCTCCGCGCCGGAGCGGATCGAAGTCGAGGCGCGCGCAAATAGCGGACCGAGCGCTTCGAAGAATGGATAGAAGGCGATGTCCTCCTGCGGTTCGTAGCAGCGTCCGGTTGCCACCTGAAAACCCCGTTGTCGCAGAACGAGGGTGACCTCTTGAGCAAGGCGCGTCTTGCCCACTCCGGGCTCTCCGGCCAGGAACACCAGACTACCGCTGCGTCCTTCAACGGTATTGATCGTCGAGAGGAGTCGCCGCATCTCGGCGGTTCTCTCTTCCATGGACGTCACCGGCCTAGCCCCCAAGAATCCGCCGGTAGGAAGCGGGATCTCAATCCTCTCCCCAGACCCTCTCGCTGCAGTGGCGGAGGCCGAGGGAATGTTCCCTGCCAGAATGGCGTGGTACAGATTCTCGGTTTCCAGGGCTGGTTCCACGCCGAGTTCGCGATCTAGCGTCCGGCGGCACAACTGATACTGGCGGATGGCCTGTGGGCGGTTGCCGGCAATAGCCTGCACGCCGATGAGGCGACGGTGCGATTCTTCTCGCAGGGGATCCAACTGGAGCGCTTGCGTCAAGCGTTCAATCGCCAAAGGATAGGCGCCATGGCGCACTAGCTGCTCCGCCAGACCATCGAGCAAGCGCAGGTAGAGGCTGATCAGCCCCTCTCGCCGCACGGAAGTCCAATCCTCATACCGATCCTCGGGGAGCAGCTCTCCTGTGTACGTCTGCACGGCTCGCTCATAGGTTGCTTTCTCCTCGCCGTTGAGTGCCGCCTGCGCCTGCGCCTCAAAGTCGTCAACATCGATGCGCACTGAGGCTGCACGCAGTCCCACCATCCCCTGACTCCGCTCCAAATACGACGACGGAGCACGACTTGGTAAGTTTGGTTCCAGCGCGTGGCGGGCATACGTCAGCGCTTTGGCCAAGCTTTTCGACGCTGAGTCGGGATCCAGGTCGGGCCACAGGATGTCGAGTATCTGCTCTTCATGCAGCCGGTGCTCCGGCTGTACCGCCAGCAGCTTCACGAGAGACCGGGCCTTGGGACGCATCCAGGCATTGGCGGATATGGGTTGCCCATCTCGTTCAACCCGAAAACCGCCGAGCAGGTGAATCTGGAGGCGTCCACATTCTGTTGGGAGCCGCGATGTATCCTCCGTCGTCGTCCCTCCGCGAGCACTGCTGACGTGAGCGATCCGCCGAAACTATCATCCCCGACAGCGCACCGAATGTCAATTCGAGTCCAGGCTCAGCACCTATTCTCGGGAACACGACGACACGCCGAAGGGGAGCCTCCAAGCGGAGGCTCCCCTTTAAGACGTAGCTATCGAGTTATCGCGATTCCTAACCGGCACACCGGCGGACGACCACGCTCGGTGGCACGGCTACGGACGCGGGCTGAGGAAGCTGGCCGGCCCGGTGATGGCGACCGACGTGCTGGCGTTGTTCGGGGTTTGCTGGAGGATGCCGGCGCCGATGGGGCCGGCGGCGGCCAGGACGGCGGCGCGACCCGGGTAGGTCAGCGTGACTCCCTTACCCCCAATTAGTCCAAGGGCAAACATCGCGCCCACAGCATCACGAGTGTAGAGAAACAGATCGGTGGCGAAGGCCTTATTGTTCGGCGGGATAGCCGCCGAATTGCCGGCCAGTGCCTGGAAGAGACGGACAATGACGCGCTCCTCAATCTGCACACTCGAGTACTGTGCCGCATATTTCGCCAGCGTGGGCTGACCCAACTCGGCAAACTCCCGTACGGCAGTGAGCGCCAGACCGGTGCGGATGCTGGCCAGCACCTCGAATATCTGCAAGCCGGCGAGTGGATTGGGAATGAGGGCGGGATTTACCGTGAAAGTCGTGGTTTGCGGCTTTGCCTCCGGGACCAGAGAACTCCAGAAATCGAGCTGAGCCTGTTGCTCCGCGGCAAACGCCTGGAGAAAGGCAAGGGGCACACCGGTAAGTCCTAATTGAGCCAACAGCGGCGGCGTGGTGAGGATGAAGGTGGAGGCCGTCGTCTCAAAGTACGCCCAGGTCAGGATGCTACCGGTGATTTGCTCCACGGTCTCGGGGCTGTAACTGCCCGGGGTTTGAGGAAAGAAGGGGAAGGAGAGCGTGGGGCTCGCCGCTCCCACTACCGAGGGTACGGCTGCGGCGACGCTTCCGACGGCGGCCGCCTTGAGGAGCTGGGATCGCGTGATCTGTCCGTTCAAGAGGTCGGTAACAAATTTTTCGGGATGCATGGCAACACAATTCCTTTCTGCGTACATCGGGACTCGGGTAAATGAGATAGGACGGATTTTGGTCCCGATGAGCACTCTATGGCGCGTGTGTTCCCAAACGATTCCCAAGCTGTTCCCGAGTGACGTGGAAACAGCTCTCGGCGCGCCAGGCGTCGCCTTCGTCAGCGGCGCCGTGGATCGCCTTTGGAGCGCGCTAGACGAACATTTGGATTCGGGGGCGCTCCTACCCGCCGATCACCAGCTGATCCATCCCTATCTGGAATGGAGTCAGCACTTCCGGCCCATCCTCGTGGACAGTAACCACATCGCAGTGGCGGATGCCGCCATAGCTCTTGATATAGATCGAAGGCTCAATGTTGAAGGTCATTCCCACGGTGAGTACATCGGGGGACGCGGGATGGAGGCGCGGTGGGAAGTCGGCGCTGATCGCCGAGAAGCCGACGTTGTGCCCGATTCCGTGGGTAAAGTACTGCCCGAAACCGCGTTCGGTCAGGATATCCCGGGCGGCACGGTCCACGTTGGCGGCTCGCGCACCAGGGCGAATAGCTCGCAGGGCAGCGTCGCGGGCCGCGGAGATCGCGCCATACATGGCTTGCTGGCGCTCGTCCGGCTCCCCAAGGCAGTAGGTCCGGGTTATATCGGTCCAGTAGCCGTCGATGTATGAGTTGCAGTGCACTAGGACGAGATCCCCAGAGCGCAGCTCTCGATTCTGAGTGCGGGCGAAGGCGGCGCCCGCATCCGCCGAGTTGGGGCCGGACATGCACCAGGTGTAGGCGCCGGCGCGCTCCACGCCATCCTGTGCGAGACCTTCAATCTGCATCGGCACGGCAAAGGCAGCGGCAACTTCCGGCTCGCGTTGTCCCGCCCGGATTCCCCGTGCCGCCGAGACGAAGGCCGAGCCCGCGATCTCACACCCGAGCCGAACCCGGCCTACTTCCCGTGGTGTTAGGGCAGAACGTAGGTGCACGATGGGAGTTGCATCGGCGATTAGCGTGGCGCTAGGTGCCGCTGCTTTCAAGACATCCTGGATATTCGCCTGGAAGAGATACATCGCGGCGTAGGTTGATGGCTCGTAGATACTCATGTCTTCGAAGCCCAATCGGCCGGTCGCCACATCGAGATTCCCCAGCAGCTGGGCGAGAGGTTCGCGCACCGCTTCCGGCGGAGTAATGAGCGCGTGGAGCGCGCCCGGCTGGTAGGTACGGACGTCAGGCGCCCAACCGTGCCGCGCCAGTGCTTCCTCGTCTTCTGGCGCGAGAACGGCGTGTCGTCCGCTCCGTGTCGCCACGGCGACCGAGGTTCCCACAACCGGCCAGTAACCGGACAGCAGGAGAACATTCTCGGGCAGCGTGCAAATGAGCCCATCGAGGTTCGCTGCGTCAAGCGCAGCGGTGATGCGCTCCATTCGGTCGCGATCCTCTGCCATGCTCGCCTCCCTGTCTCTCTGTTTGGTCTTCCGTCGGCGGAAACCCTCCGCGCACTATTCTGAGGTGAAGGGGATTTCCCCAGGATGGAGGAATAGACCATTATGCCCAGTTCACTCCCATTTCAATTTGGTATCAGCGAGTTCACTACCTGGCCCTGGAGCTTCGAGCAGGATGTCGAGCAGTATGCGCGGCTCGGCGTGGACTGTATCGAAGTCTGCGAATTCAAGCTCGATCAATCCCGAATCGCTCAGCAACTGACGCTCATCGGGAAGCACAACCTGAAGATCAGCTCGGTCCAGCCATCAGTCCGTACGCTCTTTCCCAGCCAGTCCGAGCCCGAACCCAAGGATGTGGGGCAGCGCATGGCCCGATTTCGCCAGACCATCGAAAACTTTGGTCAACTGGCGGCGGATGTTCCGTTTGTCACGAACACCGGCATACCGCCCAACGGCAACATCCAGGAGGTTCTGGACACCGCTACCCGCGAATACCGCTTGGTTGCCGATTTCGCGCGGGAGCGTGGCGCTCGGGTAGCGTTGGAGCCGTTGAATGCCTCGATCATGAATATCGAGTCGGCAATCTGGACGCTCCAGCAGGGAATGCGGCTGGTGGAGGCGGTGGATCGGCCCAATTTCGGTATCTGCCTCGATGCCTGGAACATCTGGCAGAACGCGGATATCTTCGAGACAATCAAGGCCTGTGGCGAGAGTATCTTCGTAGTGCAGTTGAGTGACTGGCGCACCCCTCGCTCCTACCAGGACCGCCTCATTCCGGGTAAGGGGGAAATCCCATTGCCGTCTCTGTTGCGAGCTATTCAGGAGAGCGGCTATCGCGGTCCCTATGTAGTCGAAATCTTCTCGGGCAATGTTCCCGATTCACTCTGGAAGGGCGACCTGGACCGCGTTATCACGGAGAGTCGCGATGGTGTGGCGCGGGCCTGGGCGGAAGCAGATAGCCTAGACTCTGGCGTGTCTTCCACTCATCGGGAGTGAGAGTAGGCGGATTCGAGGAGGGTACCATGGCCGAACCTGTGCCACTTACCTACGGGTCATATCTGCGCATTCCGGAGTTGCTCGATCTGCAGACGCCTCTGGCCGTGCCGCTCGTCCCGGATGAGATGCTCTTCATCATTGGCCAGCAAGCGCAAGAACTCTGGTTCAAGCAAATCCTGCTTGATCTGCAAGGCGTGATTACCTTGCTCCAGCACAATGCGCTGCTTGAAGCGTCGCGGCTGCTCGACCGGGTGAATCGAATTCTCAAACTGTTAGCTGCTGAGGCCGAGTTGCTGGAGACACTGCCTCCGGTGCAATTCGCTGAGATGCGCGGAGCGCTGCAGTCGGCCAGCGGACTGGAATCGCAGCAGTTCCGCGAGCTCGAGCTGGCGAGTGGATTGCGGGATGTGTCATACCTCCGCATGGTGGAACGTATAGTGGACGTGCCGGAGATTCTCGCTCGCTGGCCTGTGTCGCTGCACGATGCGCTGGTCGCCACGCTCCCCAATGAGGGCGCCGATCCAACGGATGCGCTGCACGAGTTGTATCGCAATCCCGCCGCAAATATCGTGTTGTACGATCTGGCCGAAGCGTTCAGCGAGTATGAGCTTCGCTTCCGTGAGTGGCGATTTCAGCATATGCAACTGGTCGAGCGCATCATCGGCGGACGCTCCGCCGGTACCGGCGGGTCGGCGGGAAGTACCTATCTTGGTCATACCCTGCAATATCGGTTCTTCCCCGAACTCTGGGCGGCGCGCGATCGCCTCACGACGGAGGCTCGGGCCATCGGGCAGCCGGTATGATCTCTCATGTGAAAAGGCCCGGGTAGATTTCTACCCGGGCCTTTCGTTCCGCGTGGGGACTCTACGGGTGGCGCTGAATGACGCCCGCCGAGACATTCTTGGACACGGTAGTGCCCAGAATGTGGTCGACCGCCCGCGCGCCCGGATACGGCATGTTCGGCTTCAGGATGCCGAGTGCCTTCAGGGAGTACGCCGCCCCGGCGACGTTCTGGTACAGGTTGGTCTCGTACGACTTATTGTTCGGCAGCTTACCCTGTCCGGCGCGGGCCAGAGCGCGATGCTCGCACTCAGTCCCACCAATCTGATAGGTGTACTGCGCCAGCGTTGCGGCGCCTGCTGCCGCGAACTCACGGTTGGCGGCCATGTACGCCGCGGTGAAGATGGTGTCCGCTGCCTCGAGGAACGCGAGGGATGCGAGCGCCGAGCGGAAGATAGCCGGCGGGAAACTGAAGCTCGTCAGTAGCGGCTTACCGCCGGCGCCGGTGATGAACGCGTAGTGGTCTTGCTCTTCGCGCAAAATGGCGCGTACGATGGCCACCAGTGTGGCTACCGGCACGGCAACACCAGATGTGTCGACCTTGCCCTGCAACACGGCGACGTGCACGTGGTACAGCGCGGTGACGGCGGCGGCCTCGGCGGTGGCCGCGATGTTCAGGATGGTCTGGGGAGACTCACCCATACCCATGGCGTGGCCCACGCCACCGCCGCGGAGGTGTTGTGCGGATACAACTTCGGGCGCCAGTCCTAGGGTGGTGGCCAGGGCCCCGGCGCCTATGAGGAACTGGGCGCGGCTTCGCGGGGAGGACATCAGGTCTTCGCAGAGCGCGGGCTGATCTACGGACATGTTGCTTCCTTCCTTCTGCTTCAGGTCCGGAGTCCGGCCTGTGCTCCTATCATAGAAAATCTACAACCATTGCGATAGGTCTGAAAGACCAAAAATACGAAGAAGGATGTCACCACTGCCAAATCATGGGGTGAGAGCCAGCACTCGAAGGGGACTTCCCGAGCCATTGACGATCTTGAGAGGCGCCGCTATGATCACCGCGCCGGTGGCGGGCAGCTGATCAAGATTACATAAGCTGGCCAAACCATACTTTCCGTGACCGTGCATGGTCGCGTGATTGCAGAACGGAGACGGGAACGTAGCCGCCTGCCCCGCGTCGGTGCCGACAGTCTCCACGCCAACGCCAATGACATCCCGTTCTTCGGCCAGAAAGGCGGAGCATTCGCAGGTCCAACCGGGCGTATGGGAGCCGGTTTCATCAACGTTGAGGTACTCGTCCGGGGAGGTGCGTCGCGACCAGCCCGTGCGCAATAGAACCCAGGCCCCGGACGGAATACGTCCGTATTCTGTCTCCCACCGGTGAACGCGCTCGAGAGTCAACAAAAAATCCGGGTCAGCCTCTGCCTCGGCGGTGACATCGATAACACAGGCCGGAGCTACGAAGTGCGCCGCCGGCATCGTATCGACCGTGCTTGCCGGCAGATCCTTGCCCGTTGCCCAGTGAATCGGCGCGTCGAAGTGTGTGCCCGTGTGCTCGCCGGTTTCGAACCAGTTCCAATACCAGAAAGGTCCGCGCTCGTCGTAGCGCGAAATCTCATGCAACTGGAACGGCGCCGTGTTCGGCCACTGGGGCGGTAGTGGCAGTAGCGGGGTTGCGCTAGTCAACGACTGAGTCAAATCGACTACGCGCACGGAGCCACTGGCCAGAGCGGCGATCAAGTCGATCAGCACCTGAGAGGATTCAGAGGTCATGGCTAGACTCCTCTTTGTCGCGATTGGCGGTGTCAAGACCCATAAAGTAGCGTTGGAAGGCAAACCGATTTTCCAGCATAGTGATGTCCATGTGGAACGATTTTGGGCCAGTAGCGTCAACTTTGGCCACAATACAACTCAAGCGGGCGCCGGCCAGCGATGCGCGCAGGTCCTGGCGCAGAACATCTCGGTCGCGTACCGATCGGACATTCTGTATTCCGGCGGCCGCGGCGATACCGGCGAGATCTGAGCCACAGGACGTTGCAGTGGGGAAGCCGCCGACTGACAACAAACTCTCGTTGTCAAAGACGAGGTGGACCAGGTTGGGTGGCGCATAGCGGGCAAGCGTGGTATAGGCGCCAAGATTCATGAGCACGGAGCCGTCGCCATCGAGTACCACCACCTTCTCGTGTGGTCGAGCCAAAGCGATGCCGAGACCCATCGACGAAGCAAGACCCATCGCATGTTCCAGATAAAAGAAGTTAGCCCGATGTCCCAGGGAGTACAGTTCCGCCGCCACGGCGCCCATGATGGTCACGACCACGCAGCCGGAAATGTCGGGATAGATCGCCTCAAGAGCCTCCAGCCGATTCATGGCTCTTCCCACATCAACTCTCGTGACAGCAAGAGCGCGACAGGAGAGAGCGAGCTCCCGGCCAAACACTGCGCGCCCAGTATGCGGCTCTCGATATGGTCGGGTTGCTCAAGCGGATAGTGCGGGATATTCAGGGCGCGGAGCACCGGGATGGTGGCCATGCCTCCCTGGCACTGCCAGGGATCTCGTTCGCCGAGATCTCCGCGGTGACTGATGACCATAAGCAGTGGGATCTTGTAGAGTTGCGCCAGTGACACGATTCCGTTGACGCTGGCCAAAAAGCCGTGATTCTGCATGAGCATGACCGACTTCATGCCGGCGAGGTGAGCGCCGGCCGAAATACCCACGCCCTCCTCCTCTTTGGCCAGACGAACCAGCGTGGTCTCCGGATCGTCCTCGGCCAGACGGATTAGGTGGACGAGCCACGTTTCCGGTAGGGCGGATAGCAGGCGCACATCAGCTTTTTTGAGCGCGGCAAAGATGCGCTCGGAGTTCTGGACGGATACAGGCATAGGGCGCCTCCCGCGCGTACTGTCCCAGTATGCACCTCACCCGCGCCTGGTCTAAAGTACGCCGAACATCCAAAAGGGGCTACTCTTGCGACCCGTGGAGTGATCCCCCGCTCACGTACAGATCCGCTCGTCCCGCCGCCAGGATAGTATTTGCTTCATCCTCCGAGCGTATGTAGCCGCCAACCATGGTCGGTATCTGGGCCTCGTTGCGCACGAGGTCACTAATTCCCGCTTCCCAGGCGCTGCCGTACGGCGGGTTGGCGCGCACTGTGGTCTGTCCGCTGGCCACGTGGATACAATCCGCCCCACATTCGCTGAAGGTACGCGCGGTCTGAATCGCCTCCTCCGGCGTAATCCCTCCAATCGCCCAATCGCTGACAGAGTAGCGAACAGAGAGGATGCGATCGGTGGGCCAAACACGGCGCACCGCCCGCAGCACATCGAGTGGAAAGCGCAACCGATGCTCCAGCGAGCCGCCGTATTCGTCGGTGCGGCGGTTGGTGAGCGGCGAGATGAAGGTGGCAAGGAGATACCCATGGGAAAAGTCGAGCTCAAGAAGGTCGATGCGCAAAGTGTCCGCCTTACGTGCCGCGTCAGCAAACTGGGCAACTACTGTCTGTATCTCGTCTGCTGTCGCCGCGGACGGCCGAGAACTGTGAACTGAGTATGGTCGATCGGTCGCCGCGAGAAGCGGCCATCCTCCAGTCCGCAACGGCATGTCGACTCCCAAAGTCCGGGGCAGCGTAGAGCCGCGTGGACCGGCGTGCCCGACCTGCACTCCGGCGAGCGCTCCCTGAGCGTGGATCACTTCCACAAACTCCGTCCAGACTGCACGGCTCTCCGCGTTCAGTACAGCGCAACCCGGATTGATCCGAGCCATCGGCGCGATGGCCACGTCTCTTGCCATCACCACGGCGGCGCCCGCGTCGGCGAGCGCGCGGATTCCGATCAATGCACCTTGGCTCAGAACGCCGTCCACCCCGTCGTCACATGCAGGTGGATATGCTATCCAGCGGTTACGGAGAATGCGTCCGCTGAGGCGCAGCGGCACGCTGACCGGTCGGGGAGTGGGCATGCTGCCCGCTTTCAGGTTTCCCGATTGCGCGGCAAACCAGCTATCAACGCGATCGCTAAACTTCGGGTCGCGCAGCCGAAGTTTGTCGTAAGTGATGCGCGTGCTGCGCGTTAGGAGGCTGAAGGCAAACTGTGGTGGGGCAAAACGAGCGTAACGCGCCACCTGTTCAAACCAGCCGGCGCTGGCCCGCGCCGCCTGCTGAGTTCGTTCCACAATCGGTTGGCGCAACTCCTCATAGGCAACCAGGGCGTCGTGAACGGTTCCGTAGTTGTCAATTGCGCGACTCAGTGCGATGGCATCTTCCATCGCCATCTTGGTGCCCGAGCCAATCGAGAAGTGAGCAGTGTGCGCCGCGTCACCGAGGAGTACGAGGTTTCCGTCATGCCAGGTGTCATTGCGTAGTGTGACAAAGTTGGTCCAGGTGGACCGATTGGAGCGCAAAGTCTCACCATGGAGCAGGTCGCCAAAGAGATCCTGACAGAACTGTAAGCTCTCCGCTTCCCTTGCGCGGTCCAGGCCGGCGGTTCTCCAGGTGCTCTCGGTACATTCCACGATGACCGTGCTCATGTCCCCGGCAAACGGATAGGCGTGCGCCTGGAACATTCCGAAGTCACTTGGCTGGAAGCTGAAGGTGAAGGCTGGTAGTCGCAGTGGAAGGCCAAGCCAGATGTAGCGCGTGCCATGCACATCAAAAACGGGCAGGAACACCGAAGATCTTTCCTCACGCAGGCTGCTGTGCACGCCGTCCGCCGCCACTATGAGGTCGGCGCCACTCAACTCGGCGGCAGTACGAATCTCGTGCCCATGCAGGATGCGAACGCCTACCTCCCGACAGGAGCCCTCAAGAATGGCGAGAAGCCGGCTGCGGGTGAGTCCGGAAAACGCGTGGCTTCCCGAACGGATCTTTTCGCCGCCTTAATAGACGTCGACGGCATCCCAGTGCACGAACTTGGCGGCGATGCTCTCGTATGTTTGCGCATCCGCCTCGCGCAGAAATGTGAGCGTTTCGTCAGAGAAGACCACTCCCCAGCCGTATGTAGCGCCTTCCAGATTGCGATCGAAGACGGTGATTTCTCGACTGGGATCGGCTCGTTTCAAAAGCAGCGCCGCGTACAATCCCCCCGGTCCGGCGCCCACGATCGCGATCCGCACCTCCGCTATCCGCCTGTCAACAGTAGCGCCAGGCGATCGAGTTGCTGGATGTCAGCGACGGTGGGGAAAAGAACCAGGTGGTCACAGCCGGCTTCATCATACCCCCGCAGGAACTCAGCAATGTCGCCCGCTGTAGTAAGCAGACCGGCGGCGATGCGATCGGCAAATGGCCCGGTGAATGCGTAGTACTCCTTGAGATAGCGGCTGCCAAGCTCCGAGTCTCCACCCAACTGGAAGTACGCCATACCCCACAGTTCGGGATCCGCTGGTCGACCCATGTCCGTCCAGGCGGCGCGCGCTTCCGTCGTCGCGCGGGCAAATGCTCGTGGAGTGCCGCCGCCGTGCACATATCCGTCGGCGTACCGCGCCATTCTGCTCTGCGCCAGACCGCCGGCTCCGCCCACCAACAGACGGGGCCGGCTGCTGGATAACAGTGGGCCAATCTTTTCCTCTTCCCACTGTTCACGGAGCTCAAAGAGTTGATTGGTGAGCCGGCGTCCCCGGTTGCGATACTCAGCGCCTACTGCCGCATAATCGTCCTCACGCGCGCCAAGACCAACGCCGAGAACAAGACGCCCACCGGAGATCGCCTGAACCGTGGCTGCCTGCTTGCCTAGCAAGGCGGTAGCACGAAGTGGGGCGATGACGATAACGGATGCCAGTGTGATGCGCTGAGTAACGGCGGCGACGGCGGCAAGCGTGGTCATTGACTCATAGTTGTCGTAGACCACCCGGTCGAGGATTCCCAGGCAGTCGAATGGCCCTCCATCCGCCCGTCGCGCCCACTCAAGCACGAGGCCGCCACTGGTAGACGGAATGGTAGCGGGCAAGCCGATTCCTACCTGCATCGCGGGTGCGTCTCCTCCAAAGCGCTCCTGTCTCGAAGACAGTGCACGCCGTATGCTTGATTATGCTACGGTCGCGGAGACAGATGGCGTGATGGGCCGAGGTGTGCTGACCGGAAAGGTTGCCCTTGTTACCGGTGGGGGGCGGGGAATTGGTCGTGCGATTGCCCTTGCCTTCGCTGAGGAGGGCGCGGCCGTCGCGTTGGCCGCACGCACGTCGGCGCAGATTGAGGAAGTTGCCGCTCTCTGCCGTGATCGCGGGGTGGAGGCTGTAGCCATCCAGGCGGACGTGAGCGATCGTGTCACCTGCCGTGGAGTGGTAGAGCGAGTCGCGCACAAGCTAGGCGTGCCGACAGTTCTCGTCAACAATGCCGGGATCGCGACTGCGCAGAAATTTAAAGACACGACGGACGCAGTGTGGGACGAGACGCTCAACGTGAATCTCAATGCGCCCTTCGTGCTCACGCGCGCTGCTCTCCCCGCCATGCTGGAAAATGCCAGCGGCGCGGTCATCACTATCGCGTCGATCGCCGGAAAGGTCGGTGGGCCGTACATCGCCGCGTATACCGCGGCCAAGCATGGAGTTGTCGGCTTGATGCGTGCGCTGGCAGCGGAGTATGCCCGCAGCGGGGTCACATTCAATTCGGTGTGTCCCGGCTACGTGGACACCGACATGACCGAGGCCTCGATCCACCACATCATGGCGACCACCGGACGCACGCGCGAAGCGGCGCTCCGTGCCCTGTTCACTCCCCAGGGAAGGTTGGTGAAGCCGGAGGAGGTGGCGGCGGTGTGTGTCTTGCTCGCCTCTCCGGAGGGACGAGGCATCAACGGCCAGGCTATCAACGTAGATGGTGGAGCAGTGCAGTCGTGAGCGATCGCTGGCGCCACTTTTCCTACAGTGAGGACAATGCCGTGGCCACGGTAACCTTTAGCCGGCCCGAGCGGCTCAACTCACTGACATTCAACGTCTATCGCGAACTCCGTGATCTGACCGCCGAATTGCGCGAACGGCGGGATGACGTGCGCGTGCTGGTTATTCGTGGCACTGGCCGAGGGTTCTGTTCCGGCGGCGACGTCGAGGAGATTATCGGCCAACTGCTGAGCATGGATACCCGTGGCGTCTACGACTTTGCCCAGATGACGGGCGCCCTGGTGCGGAACATGCGCGAGATGCCGCAGCCCATCGTGGCCGCGGTCAACGGCATCGCCGCGGGAGCGGGAGCGGTCATTGCGCTGGCCTGCGATTTTCGGGTGTTGGTGGAAAGAGCGCGCTTCGAATTTCTCTTCACTCGCGTGGGCTTGAGTGGCGGCGATATGGGCGTGTGCTGGCTGTTGCCCCGCATTGTCGGTCTCGGTCGGGCTACGGAAATGCTGATGCTCGGCGAACGGATCAGCGCGGCTCAAGCCCGTGAATGGGGCCTGGCGCATGAAGTCGTAGCTGCTGAAAGCCTCGATGGAGCGGTGACAAGCCTGGTGACTCGCCTGCGGGAGCGCGCCCCTTGGGGATTGGCCATGACCAAGGAGATGCTCAACCGGGCTGCCACCATGGACTATGCTTCCGCTATCCAGATGGAGGCGTGGACGCAGACGCTGCTTATGACAGGTTCGGATTTTCGCGAGTTCCATGCGGCGTTCATGGGGAAGCGGCCGACAAACTTCGAGGGACGTTGACGTGGACTTCGCGTTGGGCGCCCATCACCTCGAGATTCAGCGACTCGCCCGAGCTGCCGCCGAGGAAGTGGTGGAACCAGCGGCCAAAGTGTCCGACGAGCAGCGCATATTTGATCGCTCGGTGATTGATGCCCTGGCGGCTCGCGGGCTCGTGGGACTTTCCCTCCCGGTTGCCTTGGGTGGGGGCGGGGAAGATCACCTGGCCATGTGCCTGGTCT
>JBPCKK010000058.1:0-9071 GCA_051004335.1 Chloroflexota bacterium | reverse complement strand
CCAGGCGCAGCAGGGCACGACCCAGGGTGGTCTTGCCTGAACCACTCTCACCGACCAGCCCCAGGGTTTCCCCCTCATAGACCTGCAGACTCACATCGTTGACCGCATGCACTGCCGCCACTTTCCGTCCAAAGAAGCCACCCTTGATGGGGAACTCAACGGTGAGGTTGGTGGCTTCCAGCAGGGTGTGCTTGCCGTTCATGCCGCGCTCTCCTTGACTGGATTCCAGCAGGCAGCGAGATGAGCTGGTCCAATGGGATCAAGCGGCGGCATCTTCTCTCGACAGATGGGCTGGACGTTGGGGCAACGGGGGGCAAAGGGACAGCCGGGTGGCAAATTGAGCAAGTCTGGAGGAGAACCGGGAATAACCGCAAGTTGCGATCCTTGTTGGGTGTCCAGCCGAGGGATGCTCTTGAGCAACATGTGGGTATACGGATGCCGCGCCCGATAGAAAATCTCGTCGAGATCACCGGTCTCGACCACATAGCCGGCGTACATCACGGCAACGCGATCAGCCAAACCGGCGATGACGCCCATGTCATGCGTGATGAGGATAACGGAGGAACCGAACTCGCTGGACAAGTTCCGCATAAGATCAAGGATTTGCGCCTGGATGGTGACATCCAGGGCGGTGGTCGGTTCGTCGGCGATGAGCAGATCGGGATTAGTAGAGAGGGCGATGGCGATCATCACCCGTTGTCGCATGCCCCCACTGAACTGGTGAGGGAAGTCGCCGAGGCGTTTCTTCGCGCTGGGGATGCCAACTTTCTCCATCATTTCCGCTGCCCGGTTGTACGACTCCTTGCGCCCGCAGTGCATGTGCACCTGCACCGTCTCGGCAATCTGGCGGCCGATCGAGAGCAGCGGATTGAGCGAGGTCATTGGGTCCTGAAAGATCATGGAGATGTCGCCGCCGCGAATATGGCGCATCTCGTTTTCGGAAACACTGTGATCGACCCGGTGTTGCTGACCGTTCTTACTGTCTTCCATCTGCACGTCAATGATTTTGATATCGCGGAAACGCACACGCCCGCCCTCGAACACTCCGGGAGGCTGCGGGATGAGGCGCATGATGGACATGGCAGTCACGCTTTTGCCACTTCCCGATTCGCCGACGATGCCCAGCGTTTCGCCCTTTTTCAGATTGAAGGACACGCCCTGGACCGCTTTGACGATGCCGTCGTGCGTATGGAAATAGGTACGCAGGTCAGCAACTTCGAGGAGAGTGTCATCGTTCCCCGTACGTGCCGGTGTGGTAGCCATGCTCTAGTGCTGGCTCCGTGGGTCGACGGCGTCGCGTACACCATCACCGATAAAGGTGAAGGAAAGGATAAGTACAGTCAGGAACAGGCTGGGAAAAAACACACCCCAATAGTTCGCATCCATGTAATTGGAGCCATCGTAGAGCATGGCGCCTAGATCTGGAGTGGGCGTGATCACGCCCAGTCCCAGAATACTGAGCACCGCCTCCGCCGCCAGAATGAACGCCACGGTGAGCGCCGCCTGCACCAACACCAACCCGTACGTATTCGGCGCCAAGTGCCGCCAGATAATCTTTGGCCCGGATGTGCCCACCGTACGCGCGGCCTCAATGAACTGTTGTTCTTTCATGGTGAGTGCCAGCGATCGGACGAAGCGCATAAGTGGAGGCCAACTCACCAGGGCGAAGACCGCGGTAAGGATAACGGCACGGCCGGTACCGTTGGGGAAGTGCGTGTCAAAGGTATTGCCGTACAGGCTCACGATGATGACAGTCAGTAAAAACGACGGAAAGGCAAACATCAAGTCGGTGAATCTGCTCAAGATTGAGTCCATGATTTTGCCGTAGAACCCGGCAACCAACCCGAACCCCATGCCAAGCACGACGGTGAGAAAGGTACCAATGAGACTCACCAAGAACGGCACGCGTAATCCATAGAGGATACGCGTATATTCGTCGCGTCCTTCCGGATCGGTACCAAACCAATGAGCGACTGACGGGCCCTGGTCGATGGCGTTGTAATCGAGAGCATTCGGGTCGGAGGTGTGCAGCCAGTGAGCCGTGATCGCTACCAAGATCAAGAGCAGTACAATCGCCAGACTCAGGACAGCCGCCCAGTTCTGCGAAAACCGCCGTGCCGCGTCACGAAGTGGAGAGCGAACTACAGTCGTATCGGCCAGGAGCGAATCCTCGACATCGATAAGTCCCGCCCCACTGACCTCGTCAATCCCGGCATAGTTCAGCGATCTTGTGGGCAGGACGGGTGGCTTGGTCTCGTCCGCTGGCTGGTTCATGGCTTACAGTCTCACTCTCGGATCGATAATCGTGTAGGCAATGTCGGTGACCATATTGATGACCACGACGAAGGACGCGAGCAAGATTGTGGTTGCCTCGATGACTCCGTAATCGCCGCTAAACACCGCCTGCACCGTCTCGTTGGCAATTCCCGGAATAGCGAAAAAACGCTCAATGATAAAGGCGCCGACAATCAGATAGGCGATAGTTGGCCCGACAATCGATGCGAGCGGCACCAGCGTATTCTTCATCGCGTGCAAGATGATAATGGTCGAGCGATGTAGCCCCTTGGCCCGTGCCGTGCGGATGTAATCCTGCTGGAGCACCTCGAGCATGAATGAACGGAAGGACTTGGCGAAGAAGCCAGCCAGACCGAACGAGTACGCCGCTACCGGCAATACGACTTCCTTGAGACTATCGCCCCAGCCCTGCACCGGGAACCAGCGTAAATCATCGCCGAACCATAGCTGGAAAAACGGCACAACAACGAATGTCGGGATGGCGTATAGGATGATCATAGTGCCTTGGCCCACATGGTCCACCAGGCTATTTTGTTTGATCGCCGAGATTAGACCTACTGGGATCCCGACCAGCAACGCTACGACCAGGGCATACGCTCCCAACTTCAAGGTGACGGGGACGCCCGATTGGATCAAGCTCCAGACCGGCGTACCGGGATACTGGAACGACAGACCAAGGTTGCCTTCCAGCAACCCGGTGTTCACCTGCCCGGTCCCAAGCTGGACGCCAAACCAGCCGAGAATGGGCGCGAGGCCGAGGTAGTTCAAGTACTGCTGAAACAGTGAGACATCGAGCCCATACGCATGCAGCAGTCGGTGGTAATTGCCGTAGGTGTAGTGCGATCCCAAGGTCAGTCGAATGGGATCGGCCGCTCCCGGCCCGTGCTCCAGAATGAACACGATGGACACGATGGCCCAGAGAACCACGATGCCGATTAGGATGCGCTTGACTGCAAAAAAGAGAACGTTAAGCATTTTCGCCTCTCCCATGCCTGTATTTCACTGTAGCGCAAATTATGCGGAAAAACACGTTCAATGTAACCAAACGGTAAGCAAAGGGCGCCGCCCGGGGATTACCCTCCGGAGCGGCGCCCTCGTGTCTGAAGTCGAGGCGTCTATTTGGAGACGGTCACAAGCGACCAATCGTTGTGCAACGGCTGAATCTGACTGGGGGTGGGGATCAGACCGTGCACCTTTGGGTTGATGATGTACGGCTGGACCTGGTAGCCAATCATGATCCAGGCGCCGTTGTTGAGCGCGATCTTCTGAGCCTGTACGTTGAGGCTGGCGCGCTTGGCATTATCGAAGGTGGTGTTGCTCTGCTTGACCAGTGCGTCGTACTGCGCATTGCTGAATCCACCGATGTCGTAATTGGCGCCGGTAACCAGAAGGTTCTCCAGCCAATCTTGGGAGTCGGGGTAGTCGTCGATCCACAGGTTCTCGGTAATTGCGGTGTGCGTGGCTTGCATCGTCTGGCCGACGATGGTCAGCCAGGCATTAAACGTCTTGGGCTGCAACGTGATGTTGGCTCCGATCGCCTGCAGATTGGCGCGTACCGCGTCGTACTCGTGCACGATGTCCTGACTGGTTTGCTGGAACGTGAGATTGACGTTCTGCAGCTTGCCTGGGCAGTTGTTGAGGTACTGTTTTGCCTTCGTCGGGTCGTAGTACGGCACGCCGTTGTGGTCGGCAAAGAAGCCCTGCCCCCCGTTGGGAAGCCCCTTGGGCAGAACATCGAAGCTAGGCGCTTCCGTACCCTGAAGCAGCTTGGTAGTGATGTTCACCCGGTCGATCGCGTAGGCCACGGCGAGACGGCAGTTGATGTTGTTGAACGGCGTAGTCTTTTGGTTGGGCGTGATGTAGTCGGTCGAGAGAAGAGGTGTCTCGGTGAAGCCTGGCTGACCCTTGGCGCTCGCCAAGTCGGCAGTCGGAACACCGGTATCGACAACGCCACCCGCCTGATACAAACGCCAGTTGGTCTCGGTGTCGGCTATCATTGGCGCGTTGACCGTGACCTTCGGTTTGGCGCCGTAATAGTACGGATTCGGCGCGAACTTCATGGTAGCGGAGTGGCCCGATTGGTAGAAGGAGTTCCGGCCCGAACCGCTGTTCACACAGACAAACTTGAACGGGCCGGCGCCCACGTTTCCCGAGCAGGTATTGGTCAAGTACGCCCCCGGCGCCTTGCCCTGCATCGCCTTCTTGTCCAGCACATCCGCCGTGGGATAGCTCAAGGCGCCCAGGAAGTAGGCGACCGGTTGGAGCAGCTTGATCTGCAGAGTGTGCGCGTCCAGCGCTTTCACCCCGGACACGGTTGTGGCTTTCTTATTGGCCACGTCGAGGGCGCCGACGATCTGGCCCAGGTAGGTAGTGGCCACCGGCGACTTCGTGGCGGGAAGCAGGGAACGGGTAATGCTCCAGGCGGCATCCTGCGCGGTCACCGGGTCGCCGTTGGAGAATTTGGCGTTCATGCGCAGATGGAAAGTGTAGGTCTTGTGGTCCGGCGACGCGGTCCACGACGAGGCCAAATCGGCCTTCGGCTGGAGGCTGGGGTAATCGGTCTTGACCAGGTTGGCGTTCACCATGTTGATGTCGTAGATCGACACCGAGTCGGTAACCAGGGCCGGGTCGAGCGTCTTCACCCAGTCGGCGTCGCCGGCATTCTGGTATGAGTTCAAGACATTCGCCGAACCCTTTGTCGCCGGCGGCGCCGTCGGTTTGCTACTGCCATTGCCGCTTGAGGACGACCCGCAGGCCGCCGTCAAAGCAAGAACAGCCGCCAGGGTCGCCACCGAGGCTACCCGGTTCGTCTGTATGAGCCGATGCATATACTCGCTCCTTTTCTCATTGGTAGACGGGATAATGCGCGTGGGCGCATGGTCCCTGCGCGTTCGCGGGTATCTCCATTATTCACCACCGTTACGCTTCCTTCCTCCTTTCGCCGCCGCGCCACAGCGGCAGCGTTCCCAATTCACACCCCGAGAGGTTCGTCGGCCGGAGCCGGCTGCTCTGGAGCCGGTTGGCTACTGTCGTTCTTGCGCCAGCGTAAATCCGGCTGGCGGGCGGCACGCGCTTCGTCGAGCCTCCCCAAAGCCGTCGTGCTCGGCGCATTCTTGACCACCTCTGGGTTATCTTCGGCTTCCTGGGCGATGGCACGCATCGCCGCGATAAATGCATCAAGGGTATCTTTATTTTCTGTTTCGGTGGGCTCGATCATCAACGCTTCATCCACGATCGACGGGAAATACACTGTCGGCGGATGAAACCCGTAATCCATAAGGCGCTTGGCAATGTCCAGGGTGCGCACGCCGTGGCGCTTTTGTTGCTTGCCGGAGAGCACCATCTCGTGCATATTC
The DNA here is from genome assembly GCA_051004335.1 of Chloroflexota bacterium. Lineage (GTDB taxonomy): Bacteria > Chloroflexota > UBA5177 > UBA5177 > UBA5177 > CAVSUG01. The sequence continues at coordinate 3,420 of JBPCKK010000058.1, read as the reverse complement.
GGCCCGGGGTACGCCTCGTCATAGACATCATTCAGGCGGGCGCGGAGGTAATTGGCGCTAAGCACCGCGTCGCGACTTACCTGCGCTAGACCGTCGCGCCCCATGCGCCTCATATAGGTGTACGCCCGAACCAACATGCCAAAGTTGCCGTAGAACGATCGCACCTTACCGATACTGTCCGGCTTGTCATAGTCAAGAACATATTGATCGGCACGCCGGGCGATGGTGGGAACCGGCAGGAACGGGGCGAGTACGTTCTTTACGCCGACCGGACCCGCTCCCGGGCCGCCGCCGCCGTGCGGTGTGGTGAAGGTCTTGTGAAGGTTGATATGCACCACATCGAAGCCCATGTCTCCCGGCCGGGCCACACCCATGATGGCATTGAGGTTGGCGCCGTCGTAGTACATCATGCCCCCGGCATCGTGCACAATTCGCGCCATCTCCTCCACTTGCTCGTCAAACAACCCAAGCGTGCTCGGGTTAGTCAGCATGAGCGCGGCGGTACGATCGCCGGTCAGGCGCCGTAGCTCTTCCAGATCCACGCGGCCACGCCCGTTGGAACGAACAGTTATCAGTTTGTAGCCCAGCATGGCCGCCGTCGCCGGGTTAGTGCCGTGCGCCGAATCGGGGGCGATCACTTCGTTGCGCTGGGACTCACCACGGGAGCGGTGGTACGCCTGGATCATCAGGAGCCCGGTCAACTCACCGTGGGCTCCCGCCGCCGGCTGCAGAGTGAACGCATCCATTCCGGTGATGTCGCCGAGCGATGTCTGCAAATCGTACATCAGTTGAAGGGCACCCTGTACCGTGGCTTCGGGTTGGTAGGGATGAATATCCCGCCAGCCGGGATTAAGCACTACATTCTCGTTGACCTTTGGGTTGTACTTCATGGTGCACGATCCCAATGGGTAAAAGCAGCGATCGATGCTGTAATTCAGTGTGGAGAGATGCGTGTAATGGCGGATCACGTCTGGTTCGGAGACTTGAGGCAGATCCGCGGGCTTCTGGCGCAGCAGTTCGTTCGGGATGAGTTCCGTCATCGGCTGCTCGGGCACATCAAGGGCGGGAAGCGAATATCCCACCCGTCCCGGCGAACTCTTTTCAAAGATGAGGGGCTCGCTCACCGGGCGCCCCCAACCGGTACGTGCAAACGCTCCGCCTCGGTGTCGACGGTTCCAGCTTCCTGGGGCCGGAGTTCGGCCAGCGTGGCCACCAGGTCATCAATTTGACGGCGGGTGGTCATTTCGGTAAACGCCAGGAGGAGGATGTGGTCGTGCTGGGTGTCAACCTGGCCCACATCGAATCCGCCAATGATGTCGCGATCCAGCAGGAACCGGTTGACCTCAGCGGCGGGCACCGGGCAGCGAAGGGCAAATTCGTTAAAGTATGGCGCGTCGTATGCCAGAGAGTAGCCTGGGAGCGCGGTTATCTCGCCGGCGGCAAAGTGGGCCTTTTGTACTCCCTGATTGGCCGTCGCCGGCAGACCTTCCTTACCCAGGAGCGCGAGATAGACCGTGGCGGCCAGCGCCATCAGTGCATGATTGGTGCAGATGTTGGAGGTGGCCTTTTCTCGCCGAATGTGCTGCTCGCGAGCCTGTAGGGTGAGAACATATCCCTTCCGACCCTCGGCGTCTGCCGTCGCGCCAGCGATGCGTCCCGGTAGGCGTCGCTCCAACCCGTTGCGCACCGCGATAACTCCCAGGTACGGCCCACCATACATCAGCGGAATGCCAAACGGCTGGCCACAGCCGACCGCGATATCCGCGCCGTACTCGCCGGGCGGAGCCAATAGCGCTAGTGACAACGGGTTGCTCACCGCGATAAAGAGTGCGCCTGCATCGTGAGCCGCGGCGGCAAGTCCCGGCATCGGTTCCAGAGCACCCCAAAAGTTTGGCGATTGCATGACCACCGTGGCTACCGAATCATCAAGTTGTGCGGCGAGGGCGTGTACATCCTGCGTCCATCCGCTGTGCAGTTGGGTCAGCGTCAATCCTTGGGCGCGCAGATAGGTCTGAAGCACCGCTGCGTACTCCGGGTGAAGACCACCAGCGACCACAATCCGATTCCGTCGCGTCTGATTGACGGCAATCGTCGCCGCTTCGACCACGGCAGTGGCGGCATCGTAGAGCGAGGCATTGGACACATCCAAGGCGGTCAACTCGGCGATCATGGTCTGATATTCGTAGATCGCTTGAAGCGTTCCCTGGCTTATCTCCGCCTGATACGGCGTATAGGAGGTGTAGAATTCGGACCGACCAATGATGGCGCCAACCGCGCTGGGGATGTAGTGATGATAGGCGCCGGCGCCGAGGAATGACGCACGGTTCCGCAGATCTAGGTTCTCGGCGGCAAGTCCATTCAGCAGGCGTCCCACCTCCATTTCGCTCAGGCCATCCGCAATCTCCAGATTGCGTCGGAGATGACTCGGAATGTTGGCGAAGAGGTCCTCAACGCTGTCCACGCCGATAGCACGCAACATCTCCTCGCGCTCGGCGGGCGTGTGGGGTAAATACGACATTAATCGCGCTCCGCTGTGTTGCGCTCGTACGCCTGCGCGTCAAGCAGCGAATCATACTGCTCAGGGTTGGAAAGACGAAGCCGGGCTATCCAACCGCGTCCGTACGGATCCTCGTTGATAAGACCGGGGTTCTTGTCAAGTTCGTCGTTTGCTTGAGTCACCTCCCCATCGAGGGGAGCATACAGATCTGACACTGCCTTCACCGACTCGATCTCGCCAAACGCATCGCCTTTACTTACCCGATTACCCGCCGTGGGCGGGTGCAGGTAGACAACATCACCCAACTGTTCGGCGGCAAACGAAGTGATGCCGCAGACCACTTCATTCCCGTCCCGCCGGACCCATTCGTCAGATTCGGTGTAGCGCTGATCGTCCGGAAAGCTTGCCGCCATTTACTGTCCTCCGTTGCGCTGATACATCGGCTTGCGCGCCACCCGCGCAGGGTGGGCCTGGCCGCGAATCTCGACGTTCAATTCGGTGCCTACTTTGGCACTATCCGTTCGCACATAACCCAGGCCAACACCGCGATCAAGTGTCGGCGTCCTCGTTCCACTTGACAACTCCCCAACGGCCTCGCCATTTCGGCACACTGGGTAGTGGGCGCGCGGGATACTGCGATCCAGCATCTCGATCGCGATCAGCCGACGTTTGATGCCCTCGGCTTTCTGTTTCTCCAATGCCGCGCGTCCTATAAAGTCATGCTCACCGAACTTCACAGTCCATCCCAGTCCGGCCTCCAGGGGCGTAGTGCTCTTGTCGATATCATTGCCGTAGAGCATCAGTCCTGCTTCTAGGCGAAGCGTGTCGCGCGCCCCCAATCCCACCGGCTGCAAGCCCTCCGACTGACCGCGGGCCATTAATGCCTGCCACACGCCGGCAGCGTCATCCGCCGCCAAATACAG
>JBPCKK010000057.1:0-15077 GCA_051004335.1 Chloroflexota bacterium | reverse complement strand
GCCGCTGTTGACAATCGGGTCCCACATCCAGTTCTGCACCCCTGGCTTACCCGCCGCACGAACAGCACGGGATTTACCGCCCAGCTGTTTGTACGCTGCCCGAACTGTCTTCCAGGCGAGGCCCTCGGACTCTGCCGCCGCTTTCACGTCATTGGCCGGCCGTGGCACACCATCGGGGAAGGCGGCTCCAAGCACGAACTGAATGGCGTCACCCTGACGGCTTGAGCGCTCACCCTGCCCGTTGAGCAGCGTGTCCGCATCCACATCCACCGCGCCGAGCCACTCGAATCGATCATGAACAAGGCGGAAGCCCTGTGCTGCGCCCGTGGCCGCGAGATTCGATTTCACCTGCACCATGACGCGGGAGCTGTGATCGTTGGGATCGTGGTCCACAAGCAGGACGGAGCGCGCCGCCGCCGTGAAATCAACCGAGCCAAGTACCTGGTAGAGTGGCCGGCCAGTCTGCGACTTGTTCAGGTGAGTCAGGCCGACGATGGCACAGCCGTACGCATCGGCAACGTCGGTCAACCGGCGGGTTACCGCCCTCACCTCATTGGCCCGATGGATGTCAACGCCACCACCGAGAAATGCCATGAGCGGATCGATGACGACCAGCCCCGGGCGAGTCTCGCCAATTGCGCTCGCTAGCACGTCGATGCCTTCCCCAGTCAGGATCAGCAGATCCTCCCCCTTCTCAGTCTCGATCCCGGTCAGGACGTGAATGAGGTCGAGATTGGCCTCCATGGTGTCGAGACGAGGGCGGACCGTATCCTCGAGTCCGTCCTCACCGATACACAGCAAGGTGGCCGACGGTGTTACGGTCTCCACGCCGGGCAGATAGCCACCCCGGCTCAATGCCGTGGCAATGGCAAGGGACAGCCACGATTTATTGACGCCGGGCGGACCCGCCAGCAGCGACAGCTTGCCGAGGGCCAGATATGGGGGCCAGAGCCAGCCCACCTCCTCCGCCTGAATCGTGGACATCCGCACGACGATGGGCCGAGAGCCTTTGCCACGCTCAGCGTGTGCCGGTAATTCCGGGACTGACTGCCAAACGGGACACGCGTCCACGAGCTGCTGCAACTTCTCAGCGGTACCGCCAGCGGTTACCCAATTGGTCACGTCACCGGCCACCGCGAGATTGGGGAGGCGCAGCACGCGAACTGATGCGGCGACGCCCTGAAGTGCGGCGGCCACGGTCTCGGCATGGTGCTGGCCCGGCTCATCATTGTCCGGCAGAATCACGGTGGAACGGCCGCGAAGACACTCGCTGTACTGCGTGCGCCACTTTCCCGCGCCCATCGGATTGCAAGTGGCCACGCACCCGAGCTTGCACAGTGTGTCCACATCGCACTCACCTTCGGGAACGTACACGTCGGCCGACGGGTCGGACCGCGCCAACTCGGGCAGGCGGTAGAGCACACGACGGACATCGCCCAGTGTGTAGTCCCAGTGATCGCCGTTGTGTGGGTCGGGATTGACCACCCGTGGCCGGCGAAACGCGAACCGCTTGGGCTCGTAGCGGAGGGACTGGTAGAGCAGCGCGCCCATCTCATCGCGGTAGTCGTACGTAGCGATGAGGCGACTGGGCACGGAATTCACCGACAGATTTGGCGCTGAAGGCTGCGGGTTGAGGTCCTCCGGGTCGTGCTCCACACCGCATCGGCAGTCGGCATGCAGCCGGTGGACATACGCATTCGTGCTCATCTCTTCCTCTAGATCACCGGCATACTCGGGCCGGGTACATCGGGCCCACTTGCCGTCGTCGCTGAGAAACCCATAGCAGCGGGTTCCCCTGGCTCGAGGGCCGGCGTCATAACCATCACAGATGGGGCATGGGCGGGTCCGCGTGTAGCGCTGACATGCGGCTACCGTCATAGCAGCACCGTCGTCGCTGTCCATGTCGTGCCATGTGTCCCGTGGAACGACATGGAGACAGCAGGTCGATCCCCATCGTTTACTCGCATGCGTCGGCACACCGGACGCCGGCGCGTTTGGGTATCGGGTAACACTACACTACCTCCCCGTTTGGTTGCCGCGCGGCCTCAAGCCGTCGTTCGACGTAGGCATCAATTGACGCTGCCACAATGCGGCGCGCCCGGCCCATCGTGAACGACGCCAGTTCATCGCGGGCGAGCAACTCGTATAGGTAGCGACGGGAGCAACGCAGCCGCTCGCACGCCTCCAGGACGGTATAGTACGCGAGATTCTCGTTCATCTATGCACCTCATGTAGTTGTGTGAATAACGGAGCGCGTATGCGCGTGCCCGTCTACATGAGCAGCATGGACCCTGGGGATGCGACAAAATGAGACATTATTCCGGCGAATTTCGATCCCGGATGATGTCGGACCATGCGACCCCCCACCGATCGCATTGCCGCTGTATGGTCTTCGGTTCCACACCCATCTCGGCGGCGACTTGCCCTTGCAAGTCCCTGACGGTACGACCGTACCACCGTTTCCGTACAGTGGTGATTGCACGTCCCACCTCAAGCACGAATTGCTCTTCGGTCTCCCATTTCGCCGGTCTGCCGGATGTCCGCCGTGGCAGCAGCTGCCCCTCAATAACCGTCGCGTACCACGTCCTGAGCAGGTCCTCCTGGCATCGGAGAGGATTGGCACCTCGGCGGACCCCTGAGTTCTGTGTCGTGACCAGTACCAGGTTGTCGGACGCCGTCATCGTATCCTCGCTGATTTCGCAGACGCCATAGAGCGTAGTCGTTCCCGCTCCCACGGTACGTCGGACGACAAGTAGCACCGAACTGTCTGGGTCCGTGAAGTTGGGCCAACTGGGGTTAGTACGGCTGGTCCACACGGGTGGGGAAGCGTCCGCATGAAATTCCCGGTAACAGCCCTCGAGAAGTGTCTCCACACAGGCGTGTGCCGGCAATGGTACGGGCTCTTGCGTCAACAGGCTGGACGAGCATGAATCGTTTGGATCATTGACAAGCGCCTCGATTGTCCTGATGTTGCTCGGCAGGAACAGGCGTCGCCAATCACGCACACCCGCTTTGTCGGCCGCGCGTAGCCGACCAATGAAGCATGGTTCTTGGTGCATGTCGCGCGATCCATCCGCCAAGGTTGGTACTGGACCCGACAGTGGTCGGAGTTGCTCGGTCCATGAGTAGAAACAGTGACTGCAAAAGTACGCTTCCGCAGCAAGGCCGCGCCCGTGGTCCAATTGGACATTGCCGACGTCTACGGCATTTAATGTCTGCGGTGCCCCGCAGACCATACAGTAGACGCGCTCAGTGTTGGCCACTCGGACGCTTGTTCCAGCGCACGTGTCGCACAGCAGCGAGTTGCGCGGCCTACCAAGGCGTCCACACTGCCAGCAGTGAGAGCCTTCGTGCACATCGTATCTGTGTTTGGTATGCTCGTCGGCGCACAAGGCACAGGTCGGAATCCAGCGACCGAAATTGACAGTGAGAGACCGGTTGCAGTCGTGGCAGCGAAGTGCTGGTTCGCTCATGGGCCACCTAACTTGGCTGTGAAGTGCGACCGGGCCGGCGTTGCTGAGTTAGGCAGCGCCGCCGCTTGCGGGAGCGTGCACCACTCCACCCGGCGTCAGTCGATTATGTCAGTATCGCGGAATCCGTGCCCGAATCCCACCGCCAATTTATACCAACCCATATACCAACCGGCTCTCGTGCGCCGGTGTAACCTGGTGTGCAGTGCTGATCGGGGGGTGCCCAGAAACGGCTTGAATATGCCAAAAATATGGCTATGGGTGTGCACGGGTGTTACAGTTGAGAAGAACTTCAAAACCGTTGTGGCGGGTCGCTTTCGGCTTGCCAGGTGGGTTCGACCCCCATGCACTCCCGCCACGTTTTTTTGGCGTGAAAGCGGGAACCGGTTGCCCGGGGATTTCCCGGAGTATGCGCTCCAACTCAGCGTAGCTTCCAGTGTGCTCACCCCCAAATAGCTACGCTGCATGTACTGTACGATCCAACGTACATCAGACCAGCTTGCGCCGGACCTCGGTACAATGGAACCTGTGAACATTCTCCTACTGTCGCTCCACTACCCGTATCCCCTTGATCACGGGGGGAGTATTCGCACCTTCAACCTTCTGCGCTTTCTCGCCGCCCGTCACCGCGTGGATCTGGTCACCTTTGCCGACGGCCGAGGCGACTGCGTGGGGCTCGACATTCTGACCGAACTCTGCCGTTCTGTGCAGGTAGTACCGAACGAGAAACCACGACATAACCGCGTGCGTCGTGCCGTTACATTCTTGTCGAATAAGCCACGGAGTATCCTATTGGAACGGTCTCCCGCGATGGCGCGAGCTGTGGACTCCGCAGTGGCAACAGGCGATCACGACGTGGTTCTCGTCGAGTGGCTATGGCTGTCGCAGTACGCGGAGGCGCATCACTCGATTCCCCGAGTGCTAGATGATATCAACGCCGAGGCCGCAATGGCGGAGCGCCTTCTACGGGAGCAGCCCAATACCGGGCTCTCGGGCATCCGTCAGCGTCTCAGCCTGGAGAAAGTACGGCGCTACGAGCGGCAAGCCGTGCGCAGGTTCGACAGGACTGTGGTGGTATCGGAGGTCGACAGAGGGAAACTCATCTCTCTGGGCGGGGACGGAGAGAAGATCAGTGTCGTCGCCAATGGCGTTGATGTCGCCGCCACTGCCTTTCAAGCGTATCCCGTGGACCCAGATCACATAGTCTACCCGGGGAGCCTGACCTACCAGCCAAACCGGGACGCCTGTCTCTACTTCGTGGAGCACGTGCTTCCCAAAATACGGGAGCAGAAGCCCGCGACGCGGTTCTCCATCACAGGCAGGCTTCTCGCGGTGACACCTGATCGGTTGAAGTACGCCCAAGGAGTCGAGCTTCTCGGCTATGTGGACGATGTGACCCCGGTGGTGGGCAGTGCCGCGGTGTGCGTAGTTCCCCTCCGGCAGGGCGGCGGAACGCGCCTCAAGATCCTCGAAGCAATGGCGCTCGGTACACCGGTGGTATCAACGTCGGTCGGAGCCGAGGGGTTAGCGGTTGAGGACGGCAAGCATCTCCTACTCGCTGACGACCCTGATGCCCTGGCACTAGCCGTTATCTCGCTCATGGACGATGGCGCATTACGTCAGCGTCTAGCGCTCGCCGGACGCGCGTTGGTCGAGCACTCGTATAGCTGGGAGGCGAGTGGGCAGCGTTTGGAGGCAGTATTGTCGGCGGCCAGCCAACCGACGGGAAGCAGTGGCAAGCGGTCCATGACGCCGGTCGTCGATTCTCGTTTGAAGGATTGACAATGACATCATCTGCACATATACTCTCGCTAACGCAAGAGAGGTGATATATTTGTTAGGTTCTTGGAAGGTTTGATCGCCGGTGGGAGGAAGGTGGAGACCCTCTCCTCACCCGTTAGGTTCACGGCAAGTCTGGGGCCGCGAACCGGACGACTGATGATTGAAGCTTTCTAAGCAATATGACTGGCGCGGCGGAATGGAAAATTGACTCACGCGACGGTGGCGCGTGTACACAGTGCGCTGTGTCCGCGCAAGATGTAACCAGCCGCTCGTTGCAGTGAAAATGGTGGGAGCGAGTTACTTCATACCCTGTCCATTCTGCCTCGCTGAACCAAAAACGGAAAGGCGAGGAACACTATGCACGAACCATACGCGCTTCTCAAAAATGTTGCCGTCCCAGCCATTGTTGTCAACTCCCACGGGCGCGTGACCTACTGGAACCGCAATGCCGCCGAATTTTTCCACTTGTCGGCCGATCGAGCCATGGGAGCCGAGTGGCATGGCGTGGTTCACACTGCGCAGATGTCGGGATGTTGTGCTCTCTGTGCCGCGCGGGCGGCACTCCGAAAGGGAGAAGTGCCGGTTCCAACGTCGGTGATCTTGTCTGTGCGTGGTTCAGACCGAGCAATGGTCATGGTTCCGATGCCCATAGGGCAAGGACCAGGGGAGCCTATCGCCTTCTTAACGCTTGCCCAAGACGCCATCGCGGCTTCCGCTCCCGCACGGAGCAACCGAATCGAGCTCCATGCGCGTGTCCGCCGCTTGGATGAGGAGAAACTGGTTGATGCGCTGACCGTTCGGGAGCGGGAGATATTGGCGTGCATTGTTAAAGGTCAGGATGCCCGGAGCATCGCCGCCCACTTGGGCTTGAGCCACGCGACGGCACGCAATTATGTGCAACGAATTCTCACCAAACTCGGGGTTCACAACAAAGCAGAAGCCGTGTCGGTGGCGTTAACCTACAACTTGATTGCAAGCTAGGGTGAGCGGACGGGCGTCGGTCACAACGCCAGAGAAAGCTGATAGCGCGCGACGCTGACGCCCGTGTAAACGCATCTGTCCGCACCGGTCTTCCCGTGATACGTAGAGTGCGGGTGGGATTCTCGCCATACCGGGTTTCGGGATATCGGCAAGTGCGGGTAATCAATGAAGGGTATGGCACGAAAGAGGAGAGAGCAGAATGTGGAGAGACAGTGTGCGACGAGTTACACGACCGACTCGAGGCGGCATAGTCCTGTTCATGCTCAACATTCGTGGCGGCATCGACCGGGGTTCCGGCGCTCAAGTCATACGCCACACGGCAGCCAAACGGCACCCTCTCCCTCGTTGTCGTCAATACGGACAGTGCGAACATCTACACCCTCTCGCCCAGCTTTGCCGGATTCGTCCCGGCTTCCGGTACGGTAAAGATCCTTCGCACGTGACAGGTCGCTGCGTCGACAGCCGTGCTAAGCGTTCGGAGTGGAGCATGCAGTTATTCAGTTCCCCCCTACTCCGCGGCGCTGTTCCAGCTATCGCCTTCCGGTGGCGCTGTCCCCCCCACTGTTACCAGTACCGCCCAACCCACGGTTAGCACTCCGATGACAGCGACGGCAACAGTATCCCGGAAGAAGACCGCTACGTCCACACCGACTAGCACCAGAACTCCAACTGCAACGTCAACTCCTCGGCCCTCGCCGACGAGCACGCCCTCGTCACCGCCCACTCATGGAACCGACGTTCTGGCTGACTTCGAGGGTACGACATACGGACTCAGTGGAAGCAGCAACGTTGTCAGCCTTACGCCATCCACGTGGGCTCCCTCGATCGCTCTAGGAAAGTACTCGCTGGGGGTGCAGTACACGGATTGGAAGTTCCCCGGGCTCTCGTACGTCTGTAAGTCTCTCTCGGCCAACTTGAGCAATTACTCGGTCGTGAGCGTGTCGGTGTATGCGGCGCGTCCGACCCCTGGCGACGGCCTTATTCAGGTTGGGTTTCAGATAGAAGGATCAAATCATACGCGGTACCTGTCACCGTATCAGTCGATCCACTACAATTCTCGATCGGTGGTTCAATGGAACATGAGCGAAGTTCCCCGCGTACAAGCAGAACCGGCGTGCGTACAGTAGTGCCTTGTTGACTCTGTTGTCGCGTATTCGCGTCGCCATTTGAATCGACTGGTAGCCACGGTTGCCGGGCCTCATTGTCAGGGCGATCGAGACGCAACCAGAAGTCCCGCACGGCTACGCGTAGCGGTCGCCGATGCGCGCAAATGCATCTGGTTCTCAAGAGCAATTGAGCCTATCGTAACGTCCCAGATGCTCTATGCGGACAGTGAGGAAGACAACGTACCAAGCGGGTACAGATTACTAAGAGGTGACTGGTGCTCGATGTCGAGACAAGCGTAGCGACGACGCCGCTGCCGATCCGGACCCAGGTTCAGGCGACAGGTTTGCGCCGCGTCTTGGCGTGGTCCCTACCCGTGCAGGATGCCGTCCTCATCTACGGCGCCCTGGTTCTGGCTTATTGGGCTCGATTCCTTGTCGGGTTAGGTCCGTCCGAGACGCGGGCCCTGCCGTTCTCCGCGTATCAAGGACTGGCCGGCCTTCTCCTGATCGTGATGCTGCCCACGTTGCTCGCAAAGGGGGCATACAGCAGGCGAATCAACCGAGGAAGCATGGATGAGTTCGGCGCCGTCACCAGCGCGGCAACCATCGCCATTGCCACCATCATTGCCATCACGTTCATGCTCCATCGGTTGGAGTATTCCCGTGGCGTCATCGTGTACCTCTGGATCTTTCTGATCGCCGACATCGTGGTGGGGCGGATGCTCTTTCGGAGCTTTCGCTCGCTGTGTAACCGCCGTGGGTGGGCTACGCGACGTCTGCTGGTGGTTGGCGCCACGGATGCCGGCAAGATAATCATGCAAGCCGTAAAGGATCGACCTGATTTGGGATATGAGGTTGCCGGTTTCGTTGACCGGCGAGCCGCGAGCCGAGCACCCGACTTCGGTCGATTCGACCGCTTAGGAACGATCGAGGACATACCCGATTTGATTGCGGCGGGCCGCATCGATGATGTTGTTATCGCCTTGCCCGGTTCCGCGCACGAGGAGGTGTGGCCGCTCATTGCTCTGTGCGAGCAGTCAAATGTCGGACTGAAACTGGTGCCCGATCTCTTCCGAGTAAGTCTAAGCCGAGTGCAAGTAGACGATATTGCCGGGATACCACTACTTGACGTGCAAGAGCGGGCGTTCACGCGCATCGAAGGTGTTCTCAAGCGCGTCCTTGATGTCGTCATCGGATCGGCTGTCTTGTTAGCCAGTGCGCCGATCATCGCGATTCTCTGGGTTCTGATCCATCTCGATTCCGAGGGTCCAGCTTTCCTCAAGCAGGAGCGAGTTGGTCGCGGTGGCCGGCACTTCACATGTTGGAAGCTGCGTACCATGTGTCACGGCGCCGATTCCTTGTTGACCGTTCTTGGGGTTCAGAACGAGGCTACCGGCCCGTTATTCAAAATGCGGAGAGATCCTCGCTGCACGCGCGTTGGACGGCACATGCGTCGGTTAAGTCTTGATGAGTTGCCGCAGATATGGAACGTCGTGCGCGGCGACATGAGCCTGGTTGGACCTCGGCCTCCTCTGCCTCGTGAGGTCGAGCACTATGAACCATGGCAATGGCGCAGGTTGGAAACGACGCCCGGCATCACAGGTATCTGGCAGGTAAGCGGACGAAGTCATCTCTCTTTCGATGAGATGGTGATGATGGACATCACCTATGTGGACAACTGGTCGCTCGGTCTCGATATGAAGATTCTATTCCGCACCGTGAGCGCTGTCCTTCGTGCTCGCGGCGCCTATTGATGAGCGCGGTTGGCGAAGTTCAACAGCCTCACCCGATGAACATCTGTCTCGTATCGAGCGAGTACCCGACTGATGAGCATAGGGGAGGTATCGGCACCTACACACAGAAAACAGCTCGAGGGTTGGCAAACCTGGGACAGCACGTGTCGGTCATTACACAATCTCAGGGAGAGACGTCGACCAAGGTCGAAGAGGGAGTCACGGTAATTCGGTTGGCGCCGGCTCGGCGGTTACCCCGTCTCTTGACATGGGCGGGGTCAGTGGCGCGGTGGCTCAACGCACTCCCCATGCCTCCCGACATCGTCCAGGTCTGTGAATACCGAGCGGAAGGCTTCCGGTACGCTCTGCGCCGCAACACGGGAGCAAAGCTGGTAACTCGTCTTGCCACTCCAACATATCTCGTGGAGCAACTCAACAGCGAGGCAGATGGTAAGGGGAGACGCGCGGGGATTATCGACAGATTGGAGCGTCTCCAAACTCAACGCAGCGACGCAATTATTTCACCCACGAATGCCCTTGCCGACCTCGTCAGCGCGAAGTGGGATATCCCTCGCGGACGAGTCACCACCATCCGAACCGGAGTCGACTTCGCTGCCCGGTACGATGGACAGGCGGAGTCGGCGCTTCCCGCCGAATTATGTGGCCGTGACTATATTCTCTATTTCGGACGTCTTGAGCAACGGAAGGGCGTACACATTCTGGGGCAAGCTCTTCCCCAGATTTTAGCTACCCATCCCGAGCTTCACGTCGTATTTGCCGGCCAGATTCAGGAGTGGCGTGGACAGTCGCTCTGGTCATTTATTGAGCAGTGCAACGCCGAGCACATTGATCGTTTGCACTCGTATGCACGACTACCGCAGAATCAACTTGCTCCCCTTGTGCGCGGCGCCCTCTTTGTCGTCCTGCCGTCGCTCTGGGAGAATTTGGCTAACACGTGTCTCGAGGCGCTTGATATGGGCAAGCCGGTGATCGCCACTCTTGGCTGCGGGTTCGCTGAAGTGATCGAGGAGGGACGGTCCGGACTGCTGGTTCCTCCGGGTGACGTCCTTGCTCTCCAGCAGGCTATGCTGACCCTGTTGGAGAACCGGCAGCTTCTGTCCGCCATGTCGACCGGGGCGCGATTGCGGGCGAGGTCCTTTCACCTGGACGAGGTGTCGCGGGATCTACTGCACTTTTATCACGCATTGACCGACAATGCGGGGAATGGGTTCTCGGAATCGGCCAATCGCCGTGCCTCGGTGGTTCGGTAAGTGGCCACACTATTCGACGGAGAGACAGGAAACGGGGGAGAGAGAGTCATGATACAGCGCGATGTGTTTAGCAGCGACGAGTACGTCGAGCACTTTCGTCCGGATGAGGAGCACAATCCTTTCCGAGCGATCTATGCCTCGAAGCAGGCCGATGTTTTGCACGCAGTGCGGAATATTCTGCCGGGGCAGGCTCAGGTGCTCGACCTGGGAGGTGGCATGGGCCGCATGGCGGTCCCACTGGCACGGCGGTACCAGGTGACGCTTTGCGATATTTCCCGAGAGATGCTGAATCTGGCCGCGACGCGGGCCGGAAAGGCGCACGTGGAGAGAAGTTTCCGGACGTGCCAGGTTGACGCCGCCAGGCGACTTCCCTTTGAGGATGAGACGTTTGATTGCGCCCTGAGCATCGATCTTGTAGTTCACTTGCCGGATCCAGTGGCCTCACTACGCGAAATCCACCGGGTGCTCAAGCCTGACGCGCAACTGTTGGTGGATACCACCAATAGCACACCGTGGTGGGCGCTTCGTTATCCAAGTTATGTGGGGAGGCGACCCAGCCGCTGGATGCGAACCCTCCGCGGTGGGGGCGTACTGCCGGAGTGGCAAGATATCGTCCGCCACTATACGCCGGCACAGCTTCGCGCGATGCTCGTCCAGTCGAGCTTTTCCATAGCTGAGGAGTGGAGTTACGGTCCCCGCTGGTGTTCTAAGTGGTTCCTCACACGGTGCGTACGCACGGAGGACTGATGGAGGGGTCGGATCCATCTCCGCGCCCTCGGCTTCTCCTGTACACCGCCCGCTACCAGTACGCGCAAAAGAATGCAATAGCAGCTACTCTGGCCTGGGTGGCCGAGCGCCGGGGGTTTGCGTTCGACGTCTACTACGACGCCATTCACAGCGGCCTGCACTTCGGCGGGGGTAACCCAGAACACTTCGATCTCGGAGTGCTGACCGGGGGGCTGGTTACAGGTGGCCGGCATCTGGAGGCCGCCGCGCAAGCCCTGCAGCGATTTGAGGCGACGGTTATTTGCAGCGGTCGAGTCGCCCTGGGCAGTACATTCGCGACCCTGGCGGAGAGCTCGAACGCAGCAGTGTACGTAATGAGCGAGGATGCTGTTGTCTCGCTCTACGATAAAGTGTTCTCTAGCCTTGAAGTGGATTGGCCAGATACCGCCGTCATGCTTAGCCGCTCGCCCGGCCCGGGGCTGGACGGCATCGACGCCTATTGCTATCCCGAAATATTGTTTCGCGGGGCGGTGGGAATCGAAGCGACGATATCACTAGGCTCACTTGCCGAGCTGCGAACCCGAGGGATTACCCAGATGGTTGTGTGCGGAGTTCACCAGGAGCAGCAGGAGGCTCTGACTGCTATGGGCTTCCAGGTGCGGGATCACGCGGTCATCGTGAACGGGGATGACTATCGAACGGCCACCTATCGATTGGCCCAGCGATGGCGAGATCAGCAACGCGGATGGATCATTGGTGACCCGGTACTCGTGTCGTATTCAATCCCAGTGGCATGCCGAGAGCGGAGGACGGCCATCTTTAGTGTTCCTCCATCCGCTGTCATAGGCCAATTGGAAAACGAGATCGCCGAAGGGACACAACCGATCCTTGGAAGACAGTTTGAGGATGCGGACTTCTTCACGCTCTCTGAACTTGGGCAATCGTTCCAATTGATAGACCCCTGCCGGCCCGCCTTCCCAGTCCTCCAGACGCTTCCCGCCGACTGGTCGGATGCCCCAGATCCACGCGAGGCAGATCCAAGTGACGAAGAGCTGCTCGACTATTTTCGACAGGGGCGTGTCCTTTGCTCGCTCGTCTTCTGGTCCGGTATGATCCGCGAAACCGAGAACATGTATGCCTTGATGGATCTCTTCGCCCTCACCGGTTTGCGTGCCGGCATCGCTCTCACCGCTCAGAGCTTAGCTTGGCGTCCATCTCCTCTGGATCTGCTCGCTGTTCCGCGCTCCCAGGGCGGGGTATTTCCCAATATCGAGGTTCTCCTGGCTAGCTGTGGGACGGGCGCCGCTATCGAATCGTTACTAGAGCCGCAACGATTGCGCCTTCACCTTGCCGACGCCGGCGAGCGGCTGACGCAGTTGAACCTGCCCCGTGGATGGATGCCGGAAGGATGGTGGGCAACAATGGACGCGCCGATGGTGCCGCTGGACGAGCCGCGATCTCCACGATTGGAATGGAGAGGGTCCAAACCGCGTCTCCGGGTTCGATACCGGGGACAACGCGCCATCGCTCCGACCGCGACAATGCAAGACGTTGACGGATTCTCGGAGACACACCGAGGCCAGGACCTCCGGTCACTTGTCCGGGAGGCGGTGCGCCGGTCGTCCTTGAACACATTCTTTGAGGCATACCGTCCGTTCGAACATTTTGCGCCCGGTCGATTAGCGCCCGAGCTAGCCGAGGTCGTCAAGGAAGCAGGCTTCTCATATATGCTCAGCAAAAGCGGCTTCAATCAACCTCCGCACATTGTCTATCGCGACGAAGACTTCGTAGCCCTGAACTATACAGCCGGACAATGGGATGGGTGGACGCCGTTTGAAACGATTAACGGCGTAGACGATCTGCGGCGCGCGGAAAAGGCACTGCTCGCGGGTCGTAAGCCGGGATGGCTCCTGGGATCAATAGACTCGTGCCTCTGGGCCTTCTCGGGCGAGTTATGGCGGAAGGCGCCGGGGCTGGCGGCGATCGCGAACTACGTTGCCTCTGGCGGGGCCTCGCGCCGGCTCATCAACGTGCGCCCCGTAGTACTCGCGCGATACGCGCGCATATGCGCCGACGAGGGCCAGTCAGCCGATGCACTGCCACTGCATACCGGCAGTGTGCCTCCGGTGGTTGACTCCGGCGTTTCTCATTGACGTTGGTCCGGTAGGGGCCGGGCCCGCTGGCGGCCTTCGCAGCGGCTCGGCGAATTGATCTAGGAAGACCACTCACTTGGCATAAAGTCGCACATTGACTCTGAGTCCATTTTCAAGCACAACGACGAGTGACAGTGACTTATGGAGCCGCCCGGACACGCGGGCGCGGTACCCGTAGCTCGCCTGAGTATTGACGCGAATGAGATGAGGACCGAAGCGTTTTGAGCCGACGTACAACTCGAAACCAGCGATGCCGGTCTGCTGACTCAAGCGCCAGCTGATCGTGATCCCGCCAATGTGCCGCGTACGGTGCTGTCGGACGAGCACGTACCGTGCTTGCAAGCGTTGGAAATGCAGCCTCACGGGCGTGTCAAGGCTGAACCCCGACGTGCTCGACGAGTTCTTCAGCGTCGCGGTCGCGGTGAGTTGCTGTCGCCGGGGATTGAATTGACCGCTATGCAGAGCGACGCGCCACTTTCCGTGCCGGGCGACCGCCGAGCCAAGATATGTTTCCCCCTCCCCGAAGCCGCGGTCTCCACTGGCCGACGCGGCAATAAAAAGCTGCACCCTACAACTTGAGCACGCGGTTCCTGTTGCCTCGCCGGAGGCGGCTCGACGCAGCACGGGGCACGGTACGCCTTGGGCGGCGTGCGCCGTGGTAGCGCACGTGGGAGAAGACTGGTTGCCAAGTGCTATACCGCTGCTTCCGTTCTTAAACATTGAATTGTTCAAAACTGCCACAGGGATGGGACCGGCACTCTCGCCTATCCCAACGGCGACTCCTGACTTTCTATTCGCCGCGATGGTGTTTCCCTCAATTGTGATCACCGCTTGGGATTGCGTCACCGCTATCCCACTTCCATCATTACCCTCGATAACGTTGCGGGCTGAAGCGGAGGCGCCGCCGATGGTCACGTCGTGCACGTTGGACAAACTGACGCCTCCACCGTTGCCATGGCGTTCACCCGTTGGTGCTATGCCTAGCAAATTCCCGGTGATAATCGTTCCACTGGACCGTGAGATGGCGATCGCCGCTCCGCGGAAACCGGTTATTGACAGCCCCTGGACGGTGTCACCAGTAGTCCCAACTAAGGGCAATCCTGTTTGAGACACTCCTCCGCCGTCAAGTCTGATCGGCACTACCGCGTTGGATCGTCCCCTGTTGATCGTCTCCGTGCTTGGCTTTCCTCCCGACTGGCTATAGCCATCGATCACTGTCGAACTCGACGAAAGTGGAGGGAGACCTTGCGCCAGGGAGAGCGTGCAGAGCGCTACTGTCTGGCCGGCCACTTGCCCGGGCCCACAACCCGGGTCCGAGGATGGTATCGCAAAGGCGATTGTACGACCGCCTTGCGTCCGGTTTGCCTGCAGGATGGCACAGCGCAGCGAGTAGCCGGCGTTCCCCGAGCCTTGCGGACAGCGAGCCGCGTCACTGCTGGTAGTCACGACAAGTCGCACCGGCACGGTAGGAGTGACGACTGGGGTGCGCGTGGGACGCGGTGTCGCGGTTTTGCGTGGGGTCGCCGTCTTGCGTGGAGTGGCTGTTGGGCGCGGAGTTGCTGTTGGACGTTTGGTGGCGGTTGGTCGTGGCGTTGCTGTCGTGCGGGGAAGTACCCTGAGATCACGGATTTGTCCTGCACGCAACGTCCGGGCTCCAGCATGAGGAACGTTTGCCACGTTCGAGGCGACAAGCGCCGCGCAGACAGCGGGCACAAGGAGGAATAAAGTTCGATGGCGTGTGCTCATGTTATTCACCTGCAATGAGTGGGGAGGAATGCTGCGTGGCAGCGAGACTAAGAAGGCATTGCGGATCGCCACCACGCAAGAGGTTGTCGAAAACAGGGCGGCCCCCGAG
>JBPCKK010000056.1:0-4897 GCA_051004335.1 Chloroflexota bacterium | reverse complement strand
ACGGTCTAACGGGCGCAGCCAGCTAGCACGGCGTTTACACAGAGGGATGCGCGTGGCGCATCCCTCTGTGTAAACTCCGTGCTAGCTGACGGCGCCCATTAGACCGTCTGATCCGGAGACGTATTGGCGCCTGTATTCGTTGCCTGATTCACCGCCGATGTGGCGTCCTGGTTCCAGCTTTGCGTGTTCTGCTGGATGGGTCCGCTGGCTCCGGTCAGTCGGTCGAGAAGGTCGTCGCGCCGCTGCTCGTTCAGCAGGAAGTAGGCAATGACCCCACCGACGAGAAGCCCGAATAAGAAGCGGAACTTGCGTCCGCCTTTTTTCTGACCAAGCTGCTTTTCCGCTTTGCTCTTCGCATCGCCGACAGCATCAACACCACGGTCGCGCAAGGTATCAATAGTGTCCGCCAGCCGGCCCTTGCTACTCTGCGCCACTGAGTCAATTGTGTTCGTCAGGGCGTTGGCGAGCGCATCATAGTCGATCTCAGCGAAGGTGCTGCGCAATTGTTTGTTCGCGTCCTGCCGGCTGTTCGGGTTCGTAAGAAACTCCACGGCGCCGCGTGACGCGGAGAGCAGGACAAGAGCGAGGAGCTGTCGATACCAGTTTTGATCCGTATCCATCCCAATTTCCTTTCACCCGAAGTGCGTTTTTCACCTGCGGACTCGTGCAGGCTTGTCACTGTGATTGTGCCACAGGCGGGCCATTTTTCTTCCGGAGACCGCCCTCTATACTGACTTGAGGTACTCAAAGATTCCGCATGAACCGTGCCAATATCCGCAATTTCTGCATCATCGCCCACATTGATCATGGCAAGTCCACGCTGGCTGATCGACTTCTAGAGACTACGCATACCGTCGTGCAGCGGGACATGACCGAGCAATTGCTCGACACGATGGACCTCGAGCGCGAACGCGGAATCACCATCAAGCTTCAAGCCGTGCGTATGAGCTATCGGGCTCAGGACGGTGAGGAGTACGAATTAAATCTCATCGATACGCCAGGTCACGTCGACTTTACCTATGAGGTGTCGCGCTCGCTTGCCGCCTGCGAAGGCGCCCTGCTGGTCATCGACGCGGCGCAAGGAGTCGAGGCGCAGACACTGGCCAACGTCTATCTGGCGCTGGAACAGGGCCTCGATATTATTCCCGTGATTAACAAGATCGATCTCCCCTCCGCCGACCCAGACGAGGTCAAGCGGGAGATCGAGGAAGTCATTGGTCTGGATCCCTCTGAGGCCATTCTGGCCAGCGCCAAGACCGGCGTCGGTGTTGCTGAGATTTTGGAGGCGGTGGTGCACCGAATCCCGCCGCCGGCGGGTAATGCCCACGCCCCCTTACGCGCGCTGATCTTCGACTCACACTACGATGCGTATAAAGGTGTGGTCGCCTACGTTCGCGTGATGGATGGAACGGTACGCAGCGGCGAGCCGCTCCAACTCATGGCCTCAAACAAGCGCATTGATGCACTGGAAATCGGAGTATTCCGACCGGCAATGCAACCGGTGAAAGAACTTGTAGCCGGCGAGGTCGGCTATATCGCCACCGGACTGAAGTCGGTGAATGACTCTCGAGTGGGCGACACTATCACCTCGGCGAACCACCCGGCAACCGAGGGGCTGCCCGGCTATAACCCGGCTAACCCCATGGTGTTCGCCGGACTCTATCCGATCAACAGCGAAGACTACTCGGTCCTGCGCGAGGCGCTTGATCGCTTGAAACTGAACGACGCCAGCCTGGTCTATGAGCCGGAAAGCTCGGCGGCGCTCGGTTTCGGTTTCCGCACTGGATTCCTGGGACTGCTCCATCTGGAAATCGTGCGCGAGCGGCTTGAGCGCGAGTACGACCTCGATCTGCTCACCACCGCCCCCAGCGTGGAGTATCACGTACTCAAAACGGATGGCGCCTGGCTCTCCGTCGATAGTCCGGCGGAGCTACCGGTGACTACGGAGATCGAATGTATCGAGGAACCGTGGGTATCGGCCACGCTGTATGTGCCGCCAGCGTACGTGGGCGCCATCATGGACATCGTCACCAGCCGGCGCGGCACGCTGGTCGAGATGGACTATCTGGCCGAGCAGCGGGTGAAATTGACGTATGACATGCCCCTGTCCGAACTTATAGTGGACTTCTACGATGAACTGAAGTCGCGGACGCAGGGCTACGGTTCCCTGGACTACGCCTTCACCGATTACCGCCAGGGCGACGTGGTCAAGGTGGACATGTTGATTGCCGGCGCATCGGTGGACGCGCTTTCGATGATCGTGCACCGCGACAAGGCCACCGGCCTAGGCCGCTCGTTAGTCGAGAAGCTGCGTGAGGTTATCCCCCGGCAAATGTTTGAAGTTCCCGTGCAGGCGGCGATCGGCAACAAGGTGATAGCTCGGGAGACGATCCGCGCGATGCGCAAAAACGTGCTGGCCAAGTGTTACGGCGGAGATGTCACGCGGAAGCGCAAGCTCCTGGAGAAGCAAAAGGAAGGTAAGCAGCGCATGAAGCGCGTGGGCAACGTGGAACTTCCCCCCGAAGCCTTCATGGCCGTACTTCGCCGTGAAGAGTAATTACAGCCAGCTATCGCTCGTGAATTCGGCAGTTCGTCAGCATCACACCAGCCGAGACCCGAGAAGCAGCCCGCTGTGGATTGACCGATTCGATCGTGATGACGTCTCTGACGCGGACTGAGGGGCGGCGACTCCCGAGATCACACAGCACCTTTGCTGGTAGAGTGGTGCCCAGTCCGATAACCGTATCATGACCGTGCCGATTGACCGACGCGACGGTCCCGCGGATGAGTAGGGTGGTCTGACCATAGTCGGCGAAAAAGTTGTCGTCATTCATCGCGGTGACCACTTGACGCGCCGTGACGTGGGCAGTGGGGAAGGTCGGTTGAGGCTGGGGCCGGGGTGGACGTGACGATTTTTGGGCCGTCCCACAGGCGTCGACTCCCGCCAACAGGAAGCCGAACATTGCGGGCCAGAGCAACCCCGTGCCCAATGTCTTCCGTAATCGCGTTGGCGGGCGCAGGGTGGCCATTCCCGCGGAACCTCATGACTCGTTGTAATACTAGGCGCCGTTTTCGAACGAGTACGAATTCAGAATGGCGGCAAACATGGCAATGGTAAGAAGGGCAAGCACGGTTCGCAGGTGACCGGGTCGCACTTCCCACTCCACGAGCGCCAACCCCAAGCAAATGAGGCCGATAATGCTGGTGATCCGGCTGACCCATACGCTCGCGTTGCGATCTTCGAACGCGGAGGGACGGACTGGCGTGGGCGTTGCCTGATTGTTGGATTCCATGGATACATCACTAAGCGTGGCCCTGTTCTTAATCATGGGACGTATTCACCTCGCTGGCATAACACGGCACGTTTCACCAGGCGCCCATGACGGGGCCCAGCACGCGGCTACATTATGGCAGACGTCGCACCGCCGCAGTACACCGAAACAGAACGCAGTACCAACTCTGGTCGGTGGATCTATCCATCGGGAATCGACTTCTATACTGGTGCGGTGAGGGCGTAGCTCAGTTGGGAGAGCATCGGACTTTTAATCCGTTGGTCGTGGGTTCGAGTCCCACCGCCCTCACCAGCATGGGCATGTCGTATTTGGCATGCCCATGCCCTTTTTCAGCCTCTTGACACATCCGGCGGGGCGTCGTGTAGTCCACTGACCGGCGCTCGTATACCAACGCGTATACCAACCGGCTCAAGAAACGTCTTCTTTTTGGGGGAAAAGGCGCGTCATGTGCTCGGTTGCGCGGCTCTTTCGCTCACGCCGGGCATGCGTGTAGGTGTCCGCTGTCAGGTGGTAGGAGCTGTGTCCCAGGGCGTGTTGCACGTCGATCAGATCACAGCCGCTCTCGTGGAGAATCGTGGCGTAGGTATGGCGGAGGTCGTGGACGCGCAACCGGGGCAGTCCGGCCCGTTCGAGCCGGCGGTGCAGCATGTGGCTCACCGTGGTGGGGTGCAGCGGGCCGCCCAGTTGGTTGGTGAACACCAGGTCCGCGAAGACGCCGGTCCCCAACCACTCCGGGCCGATCTTCACCCGTTCCTCAAGCTGTCGGGTGCGATGGGCGCGCAAGGCGGCAGCGGTTAACGGCGTCAGGTCTAGGGTGCGCCGGCTGCGCGGCGTTTTCGGCGTCCCCACCACCATGCCCTTGGTGGCCAGATGCATCACCGTCTGCCGAATGTGGATCTGTTGGGCCTCGAAGTCCACATCGGCCCAACGCAGCCCCAGCGCCTCACCCAGCCGTAAGCCCTGGAGGAGAAAGACCGTCCAGAGCGCGTAGGCACGATCAGAGCGCATCAGTTCCAGGAAGTCGCGGGCCCGCTCGGGGCTCAAGGTGACACGTTCCACCTCGGGCGGACGGGACGGCGTGGCCATCTCCGTGGGCGCGCGCAGAATGTAGCCCAGCTTGACCGCGCGGCGGAAGGCAATCCGCATTACCCGATGGACCTTCATCACCGTGACGGGCGAGAGTCCCCGGTCTTCGAGCGCGTCGTAGAGCGCTTGCAGGTGGGCCGGTTTCAGTTGATCGAGGCGCACTTTGCCGATGGACGGTTCAGCCAGCGTTACCTGCCGCTCATAGTCTTCGCGCGTCCGGTCCTTGACGTTGCGCAAGGTCTTGAGCCAGTCACGAAGGTACTTGCCGGTCGGCTGCGCCGCGTCGGTGGAGACGAGACCGGAACGGTAGGCGGCAAGGTAGGTATTCCGCTTCTCTACTACCTCCTTGTACGTCTTCCCATAGAACGCCTTGCGCTTTCCGTCCAGCGTCTCCCGCTGGTTATATCTGCCGTTGCGGCCCTTCGTGATCTTGGTTCCTTCGCCGTTCGCTCGTTTGCTCATTCGCTGCTCTCCTTAAGCGCTAAAACTGCCCCACCAGGGGCGACTAGGGGCGTTGA
>JBPCKK010000055.1:0-10484 GCA_051004335.1 Chloroflexota bacterium | reverse complement strand
AGTCTGAGCTACTGCCGGCGCCGCCTCGGGATGAAGCGGCATCATGGCTTGGATCCGCTCGATGAGAATACGAAACTCCAATTCGCGGAAGAGGCTAATCAGATCGGCTCGACGTACATCGGCATGCGCCGCGTTGTCGAGGATGAGTTCCACGGGGGCAGTGCGCACGATTCGCGCCAGATCTCGGCTGCTCAGCGCCTGATCGAATCCCTGTTCGAGTGCCGCCCGTTGTTTCGATTTCAGCTCGTCGAGATGAGCGAATATCCCCTCCAGTGTCTCGTAGCGGCTCAGCAGATCCGATGCGGTTTTGGCGCCGATACTGGATACGCCCGGAATGTTGTCCGAGGCATCCCCAACCAGCGCCTTCCAATCCGGCAATTGCTCTGGCCGTAGGCCATACCGTGCTTCTACCGCCGGTATCGTGTATTCCATGGTTTCCACCATTGCTCGCCCAGGTGTGAGCACATGGACGAGGTCGCTTACCAGCTGAAGCGCGTCAAGATCGCCGGTAACGATTACCGTGGGGATGCCCTGCTCCTCGGCGACACGCGAGAGGGTACCGAGGACGTCATCGGCCTCGTATCCTTCCAACTCACAGATAGGAATATGCATCGCCGTCGCAACCTGACGTACGCGTTCGAACTGGCTGGACAGCGCAAGCGGAGTGGGCGAACGCGTGCCTTTGTACCCCGCATACGCCAGATGCCGGAAGGTGGGTGACGGCAGGTCCATGGCCATGATGATGTGTGTTGGTTTGAGCGCGTCGATCTCTTTTAAGACGATGTTGGCGAAGCCCAGCACCGCGTTAGTGGGTTCACCGGTCGAGGTTGTCAGCTGCTCCGGCAGCGCATGAAATGCGCGGTGGACCAGCGCATGACCATCGATGAGCATAAGCTTGCGGTCGCTGGTCATTGGCCCCACCCCGCCTGACCGACCGGCACGCTACCTGGCATCTGCTTGACCAGCGGAAACACAAAGGACAGAGCGGCCCCGGCTATAAGCCCACCGATATGCGCACTGTTATCGACATACGGCGTAAGAAAGGAGAAGACGAGGCTTATGAGCACCAAGGGAAGGAGTGACGTGGACACGCGATCGCGCAGTCGCTGTGGAATGACGTCCGATGCTTGAAATCGTACGGTGAGCAACGCGCCGGCAACGCCGAAGATCGCACCGGAGGCGCCCACTCCAAGAACGTCGAGATTGCCCGTTACCACGGAGTGACCGAGGCTCACCAGCGACCCGGCAAGACCGGCGCCCAGATAGATGGCAAGAAACTTCCAGCTGCCGTACAGACGTTCCGCCAGCGTGCCGATGGCAAACAGTGATGTCATGTTGAAGAGAATGTGCGGAATACTCGCGTGTAAGAACATGGAGGCAACAATCCGCCACCACTGTCCCTGTTCGACAAGATGGGGTGAGAGAGCGCCGAACCGTTGCAACGTCGCCGCGCTGTCCGGACTCCCATTTACATACAGCAGACCGAAGATGCCCACGTTGACGGCAATCAACAGGTAGGTGATGAGCGGCATTCGGCCGCGCATCAGGTCATAAAACGCGGTGACACGGGCTTCGTTCCGCGCGTGCAACTGGGCTACGTGCGTGCGGTCGAGGGGCGCGCCCTCCCCGGTGGACAGGGTGGCTTTGAGCAGGCGACCGGTTTCGGTAGTCCACAACTTGCCCGTATCGATCCGACCGCTGCTGAGGTCCAATGCTACCGACTGCGGGCGTAGACCTTGGTAAAAGGTGGAGGGAGTGAGATCGGCGTAGCGCCGCAGGAGCGCCGCATCGGCCTGCTCGCATACAGATATTATCGAGATTAGATGCAACGTGACCTGCCCGAGGAGCTGCTGAGCGGCGAGACCCGTCGCCAGATCATTAATACGCGCCTGCAGATTCTCCCGGCTCGTTCCCGTCCCATCAGCGAAGGCGTAGAGCGTCGACGCGCCCCCACCCTGCATCAGTAGTATCTGATCCCACCCCTGTGTCCAGGGGGCTGCGTTCCCGACGTGAGGCGCCAGCAGGACCTGCGCTCCGTGGCCGGCAAAGACAGCTGCCGCCCGGTCGAGGTAGGCGCTGTAGTTGCTATCCATTCCTACTTCTCAAATGCGGCAGCTTCTTCCCGGAGCCGCCGACAGCGCTCACCCAGGTCAACGGCTCGCTGTCGCTCGCGAGCCACGACATCCGCCGGCGCTCGCTCCAAAAACTTCGCGTTATCGAGCTTCGTCATGACGGCCGCGTGCTGCTTTTCCGCCCCTGCCAACTCTCGAGCAAGTCGGTCTCGTTCGGCATCGATGTCCGTGAGTTCGGCCAACGGAAGGTAGACCGTCACATCTTTGACCAACATCGAGACACAACCCTCCGGAGGCTTGTTTCCAGAGGCAACGATTGACGGGTTAACGCGTCCCAAGCGCGCAAGCACGTCGAGACTAGCGCTCAAGGCGCTTTCAACATCGGGAGTAACAAACGTGGCTGAGATCACGCGTCCCGGATCCACTCCGTACTCGGAACGAAGTGTGCGGATGCCACGGATGAGGCCCAAGACGAGGCTAATTTCCTCCTCGGCGCGGGGCTGTCGCTCGCCGGACGCCGGCCAGGGAGCAATCATCACACTTGCGGGCAACTCCTCCGACCAACCCGACAGTTCGCGGGCAGCCGGTGATCCCGTCGAGCGAACGTGTTGCCAGATTTCATCGGCGAGAAATGGCATATAGGGGTGCAGGAGGCGCGTTGTCCGATCGAGCACTGACCAGAGGACCGCGCGCGCAGTGTATCGACTAGCGGGGTCGCTCTCATCGAAAAGGCGGGTCTTGGCCATTTCGACATACCAGTCGGCCAGCTCTCCCCAGATGAAGTCGTACAGCCGGTGGCCGGCGCCACTGAACTCGTAGCGCTCGAGATCGGCGGTGACCGCTTCCGTGGTAGTGGCAAGGCGACTGAGGATCCAGTAATCGACTGCTTGAAGCTGAAGCGGCTGTTCGGGCTCCTCTTCCTGCGCAGTCAGGATGAAGCGAGCAACGTTCCAAATCTTGTTAGCGAAGTTGCGTGCCTGCTCGACGCGCTCCGGGGCAAAGCGGATGTCTTGCTGGTGCGTACTCCCCGAGGTCATAAGTCCATAGCGGAGGGCATCCGCGCCGTATTCTCGCACCAGGTCGAGTGGATCGACGCCAGTGCCCAGCGATTTGCTCATGCGCTGGCCGCGCTTGTTCAAAATTGTTGGATTGATGAGCACGGAAGGGAAGGGAATCTCTTGCTGAAACTTGAGGCCGGTCATGACCATGCGGGCAATCCAGAGGTAGAGGATCTGACTTGAGGTGTTCATGAAGGAAGTGGGATAGAACGTGGCGAGATCGCTGGTCTCGTGGGGCCAGCCGAGCGTAGCAAATGGCCACAGCGCCGAGGAGAACCAGGTGTCGAGCACGTCGGGATCCTGGTGATCGATCGGCTCTCCGCACGTTCCGCACGCCTCTGGCCAGTGTTTGCTCACCGTGGGGTGGCCGTTGGCACAGTAGTACACCGGAATGCGATGGCCCCACCAGAGTTGGCGGGAGAGCGTCCAGGGACGGATATTTTCCATCCAGTCGAGATAGATGCGCGCCCAGCGCTCAGGGACAAAGCTAACATCTTCCTGCCGGACAACATCGATTGCCGGTGCGGCAAGTTTCTCCATGCGCATAAACCACTGTTCGGAGAGGAGCGGCTCAAGGAGGGTTCCGCAACGCTCGCATGTCGGCACTACATGTTGGTGAGGTTCGACCTTGACAAGATAGCCACCAGCCTCAAGGTCTCTGAGCACAGCCATTCGCGCCTCCGCCACGGTCAAGCCCTCATATGGCCCGCCTTCCGCTGTGATCCGCGCCTGTGGATCGATGGCAATGGGCATGGCTAAGCCGTGGCGTTCTCCCACCTCGAAGTCATCGAAATCATGCGCCGGCGTTATCTTTACCGCGCCGCTGCCGAACGACGAGTCGACGAATGAATCCGCGATGATTTCAAGTTCGCGGCCGAGAAGCGGCAAGATCGCCCGCCGGCCGATAAGATCGCGATAACGATCATCCTCCGGGTTCACGGCAATGGCCGTGTCCCCCAGGATCGTCTCGGGACGCACCGTGGCCACGACTATGTCGCCTTGCTCTGAAGCGAGAGGATAGCGCAAATAGTACAGCTGGTCCTCGCGCGTCTCATTTTCCACTTCGATATCGGAAATCGCCGAGTGGCAGCGGGTACACCAGTTGATTACGCGCCAGCCGCGATAGATCTTGTCTTCTTCATAGAGGCGGATGAAGAATTCGAGGACAGCATCGACATAGCCGGCGTCCATCGTGAAGCGCTCTCGCGACCAATCGAAGGCGCAGCCCATAGCGCGGAACTGACGGCGGATGTTGGCGGCATACTGCTCTTTCCACGTCCAAACCCGCTCCACAAAGCGTTCTCGTCCCAGATCATGGCGAGAAATGCCTTCGGTGGCGAGCTGCTTTTCCACGACATTCTGGGTAGCGATGCCCGCATGGTCCGTGCCGGGCAGGATCAGGGTGTTATAGCCCTGCATTCTTTTGAAGCGGCCGAGAATATCTTCAATGCCGTAGGTGAGCGCGTGCCCCATATGAAGATCGCCCGTGACGTTGGGGGGCGGAATGGTGATGACGAACGTTGGGGCGCTGCTGCCGGGGTCCGGCTGGAAATAGCCCGCCTGCTCCCAGACCTCATACCAGCGCGCCTCGACCGCGTGTGGGTCGTAGCGTGAGGGTATCGCCACCTCCGGCGCCTGTTCAGTAGTCATCAAGTACTCCCACGAAAAAAAGCCTCTTCCCGCCCCAGGGGCGTATAGAGGCTATATCTATTTTAGGACATTGATAGAACTCGAACGCGCAATCCCACCACCCTGCGAAGTTCACCGGCTGAAATACCGCCGAGGCGGTGGATCAGACACTCGTCGCCGCGCAGTTCCACCACCGTTGAGGGCTGTCCGGCCCCGATCACTGTGTCGTCAACGATGACGCCGTCGAGGAGAGACCCAAGATTGGCTGAGACCTCGTCCGCGGTTAGACACGGATTCTGGGAGTGCACGTTGGCGCTGGTGCCGATCAACGGCTCACCTACAGTGGCGAGGAGTTCCAGCGTAGTGCGTGCCCCCGGCACTCGTGCAGCTACCGTGCCGGTTCCTCCCGTGATTGACCGCGATACCGACGATCGCGCAGCCAAGACAATGGTAAGTGAACCCGGCCAGAACTCATTGATCAAACTCCAGGCAGGCAGAGGAATTTCACGTACCAAGAGGGGCAGATCGGCGGCGGTGGCGAGGAGGATGGGAACAGCTGCCGCGGGCGGGCGCTGCTTGATTCGGAAGATTCGCTCGATGGCTTCAGCGCGAAAGATGCTTGCCGCCAAACCGTAGACCGTATCCGTTGGGATCGCGAGAACGCACCCGTCACGCAGCATCCGCGCCGCAACGAGAAGCGCGACGGGATCGGAAGCCGGCAAGATGACGGCACTGAGGGATTCCGTCACGGCGGGCTCGGGATAAAACGCACGACCCGCTCATCACCGGCAAGGTCAAGTAGTCTATCGAGCTTGCCGCGTCCTAGTGCACGTCCGATCAATTCGCCGATTCTTGTTGCCTGAAAAGGCTCGAACTCGAACAGTACGGGCACTCGCCACTTCCGTGTGGACAGATCTCCCAGTAGGCGCTCATACAGTTCGGTTCCGAACCGACCGCCGTATAACGCTTCGGCCGGCTCATAACGTACGTCCTTATCGAGTTCGTCCATCATGGGCGCGGAGAGATACGGCAAGTTCGCCGCCAACATGTCCGGCTTTTCGCGTAGAGGATCGACAAGATCACCATGAAGCATAGTGATGCGGGAAGAGAGATCGTACTGCTCTACATTGTGGGCGGCCACGGCCAGAGCCAGAGCGCTGTTGTCCAGCGCGACTATGTGGGCGGCGGGAAGAGCCCTCGCCAGGACAATGGCGATTGCGCCGCTACCTGTTCCCACATCCGCGATCAGGCGCGCGTCAAGGTCTCGGGCAAGCTCTATTGCGTGGTCAACGAGGACTTCTGTTTCGGGGCGAGGAATCAGGACGTCCGGCGTGACGCACAGCGTCAGATCGCGCCACTCTCGAAAGCCCCGCAAGTATGCGATTGGCTCACCGGCGGCGCGCCGGCCCAAAAGGTTGAGGAAAGCGGACTGGGCGTCAGATGACAGAGCCGCCTCATCGTGGGCGAAGAGCCAGGCAACCGGCACGGAGAGAATATTCGAAAGTAAGAGACGAGTATCCAGCCCAGCGGACCGCGAAGGTTGGAGCAGGGCACGCCCGAACCGAAGGGAGTCATCCACGGTGGAAAGTTCGTTAGTCTGCACGGCGCCGGAAGTCGTTAGCCGGCCTCCTGATCACCCAGCTTCTCATGCTGCACTTGTTGCTGAAGCTGATCGATAACACTCCCTATGTTGCCACTCAATATGGAGGGAAGGTTATGCAGCGAGACATTGATCCGGTGATCGGTCATGCGATCTTGAGGAAAGTTATAGGTGCGAATCTTTTCACTCCGGTCGCCGCTCTGGACCTGCGACTTTCGCGTTTCGCCCATTTCACGCTGACGTCGTTCCAGCTCTTTCTCGTAGAGCCGGGCACGCAAGACCGCTAAAGCGCTTGCCCGATTTTGAATCTGCGAACGCTCATTTTGACAGGTGGCAACGATACCGGTCGGGAGGTGGGTGATGCGCACTGCGCTGTCCGTGGTGTTGACCCCCTGCCCGCCTTTGCCGCTTGACCGGTACACGTCAACGCGTAAGTCCTCGGGGCGAATGTCCACTTCGACGTCTTCCACCTCCGGCAGAACGTTGACGGCCACGGTTGAAGTGTGGATGCGCCCGCTCGACTCGGTGGTCGGTACTCGCTGGACGCGGTGTACGCCGCTTTCATAGCGCAGTTTGCCAAAGACTCCGTTCCCTTCCACCTTGGCTATTACTTCCTTGATTCCGCCAATACCCGATTCGCTGAGGTTCACCACGTCGACCTTCCAACCCTGGGTCTCGGCAAAGAGACTATACATCCGGAACAATTCGCGGGCGAAGAGATTGGCCTCGTCGCCTCCCGCGGCGCCACGAATTTCGACAATTGCATTCTTGTCGTCGGTAGGATCGCGCGGCACGAGCAAGAGCCGCAATGATTCAAGGAGCGCGGTTCGGCGTTCCTCGAGGTCGTCGAGCGATTCGCGCGCCATCTGGCGAAGATCATCATCGGCGGTCGGGTCGTCGATCCAGGTCTGCGCGTCGCCGACTTCCGTCTCGATGGCCAGGAGTTGGTCGTACTGATTGACAACCTCGCGTAGTTCGGCATGCTCTCGGGCGTACTGCTGCAGAAGGCGCAGATCAGCCAGCACTTCAGGTTGACCCATCAGCTCGCCCAGTTCGGCAAAGCGCCGCCGCTCCTCGGCCAATCGATCGATCATGGGTTCCTCAGGCTGTCGTCGGGCTGGGTCGACATTGCGAGACGTTAACCTCCGGCGCCGTCAACGGTACGCCGTCAGCGGTCAGCACCGGCTGTAGTGCGGCGATGGCCACCTCGATCTGGTCGAGCGACGGTTCGCGGGTAGTGAGGCGCTGCAGCCATAGGCCGGGCTGGACAATCCAGCGCACCGGAGCCAGATGATAGTACGTGGCCCCGAGCCGTAGTAACTCATAGCTCACGGCGGCTACAAGCGGCACAAGGACGATCCGCAAGACTACGCCCTCCGCGAGAGGCGGGTGACCGAGTAGGGCGAAGACGAAGATCGATATGACCACGACCCAGAGAAGGAATGCGGTGCCGCAGCGAACGTGAATAACGCTGAATCGCTTCACCGATTCCGGAGTCAATTCTGCCCCATGTTCGAATGCGTTCACCGTCTTATGTTCAGCGCCGTGGTATTGAAACACGCGCTTCATGCGCTCGGCGCGAGACAGCAGCGACAGGTACCCCAGAAAGAGGACGAGACGAAGGACTCCCTCAAGCGCATTGGTTGCCAGGCTACCGTGAATGATATGACCGGCGGCACTCGATAGCAGCAAGGGAAGCACGAAAAATACGCCGACCGCAAGTGTGATGGAGAGAGCCAGCATAGAAGCTAGCAAGCCACGAGGGATCTCTTGCCCGAGGTCGCTCTGTGCCTGCACATTGACCGAGTAGAGCATCATCCGCATGCCCAGGACCAGCATTTCCCACAGAGCAACTAGACCTCGTACAAAGGGAAATCGAGCTGCGTTACTGTGCGCCAGAGCCGAGGGTATCAGTTCGGTACGGGCAATCAACGATCCATCGCGCTTGCGCACGACAACCGTAGCCTGCCCTCGACCGCGCATCATGACCCCTTCGATGACCGCCTGTCCGCCATAATAAAAGTTCGGCATGCTTGCACCTCTTGTCAGGAACGGTAGCAAAAACGAGGAGTCGTGCATCGACTCCTCGTTTTGCGATTTAGGGGTGTTACTTATTGAGGTTGAAGCGGCGGCGGAAGCGCTCCACTTGGCCGGCCGAGTCGACAATGCGCTGCGTGCCGGTATAAAAGGGGTGACAATTAGAGCAGACGTCGACCTTCATGCTTGGCTTGGTCGAACGGGTCTGGAATGAGTTGCCGCAGGAACACTGGACAACGGAATCTACGTACTCAGGATGGATTCCCTGCTTTGGCATAAATATATCTCCTAGGATGCTTTCTTGAGCTGGTCGGCTAACAAGCGAACATGCTTTATCAGCCCCGGCAATTGGCGAAGAACCAGAATGGCAAGCCCCGCAGTCGCGACGCGGTCGCGTTGATCGGGCCCCGCCGGTCGCTTCTCAAAGTGATGAGCGATCTGTAAGGCCAGATTCATGGCTACACTTGTCGCAGTAAGGGCACTGGTTACTATTGTGAGAGTGCGAATCAGGGTTGAGCCGGTGGGATCCGGTTGGCCCGGAATGTTCACGTTGCCGATGTCGCTCATGCGTCCTGTCCTCTCCACTACCGTAATATCAACGGCACGGCGGCGCCTTTGCCGATTTTCGTACTTCTTAGACGTTCACAGTATACCCTCACTTGGAGAATTTGGTCAAGGAGATGTCAACGCCTGCGATGCGACAGAAAACCCGAGATCGATTGTCCGCGCCAAGCGAATATCACCCGCATCGGGTCACGTCATGAAGGACATCCAATTCCCGCGCACAGCGCTCCCGGGCCCGCGGATATCCCATATATACCGGCGTACACCTGTCGCGACATACGCGGTCGCCTTATCCGGAGCACGTTCCAGTAGTGACGTCTGCTCCTGTCTGCCTCCGCCTGTCAGGTCCGTTCCCCATACCAATCTCCCAAATCGCTCGACCCTCGATGCGCTGGCGTTGGTGCGCTGGGATGCGCAATCCGTGACGCGGCATCACAGCCATTGTCGGCAAGGCGGACGCTGTTGGAACATCCGTCCCTACACGACCCTGCGTGAATTGCACGGTCAATTGTCAGGCGTATCGGCCGCGAGAAACCTATTCATCTCATATTTCCCGAGCGCTATTTGATGTCCGAAAACCATCGCATAGTGCTGGCTCTCAGCGGCAGCATAGCGGCTTACAAAGGCGCGGCACTCGCCAGCGACTTGGTGAAGTCCGGGCATGAAGTGCGCTGCATTATGACCAGTGGCGCTCGACAATTTCTGGCGCCCCTTACCCTTGAGGCACTAACCGGGCATAAAGTTACCGATGATCTCTGGTTGGAGCAGCCGGACGGGGGAATCGGCCACATCGAGCTTGCCAAGTGGGCCTCGGTACTGCTCGTGGCGCCCGCCAGCGCCTCAACTCTTGCCCACCTCGCCCATGGGCTGGCCGATGATGCGCTAGGCGCCGTTGCCCTAGCAACGGAGGCTCCTCTCGTAGTGGCGCCCGCCATGGAGTCGGCGATGTTTGCTCACCTTGCCACTCAGGCAAACCTTCGGCTCCTGCTGGAACGTGGAGCGCACGTGGTCGGACCGGATAGCGGACGGCTCGCGTCCGGAGCTAAAGGCGTGGGGCGGATGGCGGAACCGTCCGCTATACTCCAAACCCTTGCGCGACTGCTCGAGACACGCGTCGATCTGCGGGGCAGCACGGTCTTGGTAACGGCCGGACCAACGTACGAGTCGATTGACTGGGTCCGCTTTCTCGGCAACCGCAGCTCGGGGAAAATGGGCTATGCCGTGGCGGAGGCAGCCTTAGCCCGCGGCGCTCGCGTCATCCTGATAACCGGTCCCACGGCGCTGACGCCTCCTCGGGGAGTCGAGACAATCGCGGTCGAAAGTGCCGATCAGATGCGCGGTGCGGTGCTAGACCATGTAGATGCTGCCAACGTTGTTATCATGGCTGCAGCGGTGGCTGATTACCGGCCAGCGGAGGTGGTCGACGGGAAATTGCGACGTTCCGGCGAGCTTACCCTGCAATTGGTTCCCACACCCGACATCGCCGCCGATGCCGCCGCCGACGCGCCTCACGCCGTGCACGTA
>JBPCKK010000054.1:0-6812 GCA_051004335.1 Chloroflexota bacterium | reverse complement strand
CGGGCATTGCTTGCCATGATCTGTGATATATCGGGGTTCTGCGACGCGACCAAACCGAAACGACCGAGCCGCGCGGTCATCGCCACCGGGTCCATCCGACCGGAGTTGCGCAGCCACAGCATACCGCCACCCGCGGCTAGAATCACCATCAGCACTACATAGGTCATCAATCGCTCCTAGCTGTTCAGTAAGACGCGCCCAAAAACGCTGAGAGGCAGATTGATGCCTTGCGCGGCGAATTTGTCGAAACATTTTGGTCGGGCGCCGGTCGCGCGGAATGCGCCGAGTACTTTTCCGGCTTCAAAGGCCGTCTGCTCGTACTTGAAGACGTCTTCAAGGATGATCGTGTCGCCTTCCAGCCCCTGTACTTCGGCGATGGACACAACCTTTCTCGTGCCGTCCTGTAAACGGTCTTGCTGGACGATGAGGTGGATAGCCTTGCCCACCTGATCTCGAATCGCGCGCACCGGCAGATCCATGCCGGCCATCAGAACCATGGTTTCCAGGCGAGAAAGTGTCTCGCGCGGATTATTGGCGTGGACCGTAGTCAATGAACCGTCATGGCCGGTATTCATCGCCTGGAGCATGTCGAGAGTTTCACCACCACGGCACTCACCGACGATGATGCGATCTGGACGCATACGCAGACAGTTCTTTACCAAATCCCGAATGTGTACCGCGCCACGTCCATCAATGTTCGAGGGACGCGCCTCCAGGGTGATTACATGGTCCTGAATTAACTGGAGTTCGGCGGCATCTTCGATAGTCACTATGCGCTCGCCGTTCGGAATGAAGGACGACAGCACATTGAGCAGGGTAGTCTTACCGGAGCCGGTGCCACCGGCTACCACGATGTTCACGTGGGCGCGGACGGCGGCGGACAAAAAGTCGGCCATGTCCCTGGTCATCGATCCCAGTCGGACCAGGTCATCCGACATCAATGGCTGTTTCGGGAACCGGCGAATGGTAAGCACCGGACCAATCAGTGAGAGCGGAGGAATTATGGCATTGACGCGCGAACCGTCGGGGAGACGCGCATCGACCATCGGGGATGACTCATCAACGCGCCGGCCGAGCGGCGCCACGATCTTGTCGATGACGCGCATCACGTGATTCTCATCATCAAAGGTTACGTCGCTGAGGTGGAGGCGGCCGAAGCGTTCAACGAATACCTGGTCGTAGCCGTTTACCATAATTTCGGTGCAGGTCTCGTCATCGAGCAACGCCTGAATCGGGCCGTAGCCCAGTACCTCGTTTGAGATGCTATCGAGGATGCGCATGTAATCGACCCGTGCCGGCTGGATGCCGTCCAGAGCAAGGGCGTCATCCAGCATGGTTACGATCTGTGCCTGGACTGCCTCCTTGTCGTCGAGCCGCAGATAGCGATTCGACTCGCGCAGGAGCTGGGACTGCACGCGCTCGCGAATGGGACGGAAGGCATCCTTCTTGGCCTGACCAAGGGAAAAGCGCCGTACCTTCCTCTCCTTCTGTTCCTCGGGTTCGTCGTGGCGCGGAAGGGAGAGTTCGGCCGGCTCTGGCTCCGGCGGCGGGACTGGAGCCGGCCGTAGCGGCTGCCCCACGGAGGGGACAGCGCTGCTCATCCTGTCAAGAAGACCCACGGCTATGTCTCTCTTTCGGTACCCAATTAGTACCCGGGGTTGGACTTGAAGCCATTCGCCGTCTTGACGAAGAACCACTTGTCCGTGACCGGCAGCGTTTTAAAGTGGAGGATGCCGGCCTGCTTGGCGGAGCGCAACACGCAGCTCAACTGCCAGCCGAAGTCCTTGAGGTGCTGGATTTCCAGCGCTTGCTGGTAGCGGACGAGCAAGACAACGCTGCCACCGGCCGCCGGTGCATTTGCCGGGGCTGATGGGCTACTTCCCGAGATTGCCGGCGGTTGATTGACCGAAATAACACGCAGGTCGTTCAGGGCGAACTGCGGCTGGCCATCTACCATTTTTTTGCCGATCTTGCCGCCCTTCCAGCTGGCTATGAGATCAATAGTGTCGCAGGATTGGATGCTGCCGAGCACGCTGTTGTCCGCATTGAAATTGACGGCAATGCCCACGAATCCGTAAGGGATGGCAAACGATGGTCCGGGAGCCTGGCGATACTGACCCAAGGTGGAGAACATGCCCTCCACGATAGGTTCGCCCTGGAAGATCGTCTGCGTCGAGGTGAGCTGCCCGGCGCAGCCCGCCGCGCGAACCGGGCCACAGCCGCCGGTGTGGGTGAGGGCCGCGACCTGATCGGTCGAGTGGTAGCCACCGAAGGGGACCACGGAGACCGGAACCTGCTTTACCAAGAAAAATGGGGTGAGCGCCTCTCCCTGGCTGAAAACCGTTCCCGCCGGAATCGTCTGCTGCGCTACTAAGAGTGGCGTCTGGTCGGCGGCCACCGCCGGTGGTGGGCTACTTCCGCCCCCACAGGTGAGAACGAATTCCGCGCCGATGACGAGGACGACGAGTCCGATGCCGATCATGATGAGTCTCTTGCCGTTCTGACGCTTGTTCATTGCTTTCTCTTTCCTCGTTGTGTTGATGGGACGATTGGGATGATGATTACTCGACGAGTTGTGTGCCGGCGCCGGAGCCGCAAGCGGTAGATCCTGGACCGCAGGGGCGATACTCGATGCTGATGTATGTATTGCCACTCATGCTGATCGAGTCGACGATGAGCTGGCCGTTGATCCAGGGGATTCCACCGCCGCTTCCACCATTGCCGCGCATGGTCCAAGTTGCGTTTGGTATGTAGCTAATGCCGGTCCAGTGCTGGTTGGAGGCGCCGGTGATTTTGACCCCCTGAGCGTTCGGATCGTAAAGAAAGAAGTGCAGGTGCTGCGGCTTCGCCATTTCGCCTGGCCAGACTTGAAGACTCTGGCTGGCGCTGCACTCACCGAGAAGGCTAAAGTCCATGCTGGGATACACGGTTCCAGCCGTGGATGACGTCACGCCGAATGGCGTTCCGGCGTTGCCGGTCTGATAGTTGGCGCCGGAGTAATTGAAGACTCCCGAGGTTGCCCCGGCGGGAAAATTCACCGAGGACGCGGTCGACGAACCGGTGCCGGCACACGGATTCGGCGCGGCGAGGTCGACAATGCTGTTATTGCCACCCCCCTTACCCTTCCCGCCGTTACCTTGTATGTTTATGTTGCTAGGGCTGGACGCCGGGATGTAGAAGGTCACGCCGTTGAGGGGCGTGACGCCGTCAGTGAAATTGGGCACCGTATTCAGGGCCGCTGGGCGATGGGGGAGACTGGATGAATCCCAGAAGCCATACGGTGAGCACTGGTAATACCACTGGTCGCTCGTTGGGCTTGGGTCCGAGGAGTTGTACGAAGCGCAATAACCGGGAAGGTTACCACACACCGGCGCACCGTACACGCACATGCCGCCGTGATTGTCGCTGTAACCGTTGACGAAGGTGTAGACGCCCGGGTTGAAGTAAAAATTGGACCCGTTGGACAAGTTCAGACTGTCGTAAATCCCGGGAAAGAGTTCCGCGCTGCCTCCAGGCATCACGGTCGGGCCGGATGTCCCGTGGTTCCAACCCGTGCCCCCGCTGAGGTCGTAGTACCAGCCATATTGGCTGCACTCGGGACAATTCGGGAACGAGGTATTAAC
Source organism: Chloroflexota bacterium (assembly GCA_051004335.1). Taxonomy (GTDB): domain Bacteria; phylum Chloroflexota; class UBA5177; order UBA5177; family UBA5177; genus CAVSUG01. The sequence continues at coordinate 3,189 of JBPCKK010000054.1, read as the reverse complement.
CGGCAGCGTCGGGGGTGGACTGCTCCCACCATACGGATCGTTGATGGGGGGCAGGTTGCTCTCCGCGGCCGGGGTGGAATCGGTGGGAGAATTTGGATCGCAACCGCCAGGTGCAAAGACCGGGGGGCCGGTGGAGTCGGTGGTTACATTCGGGTCGACGGGACCGGCGGAGTACCAACCCCCCTGACAGGCACTCACCCCGCCATCAACGCCGGCGTTGCTGAAACCGGAGCCGGTGATCTGTACGGTCGAGTGTCCGCCCTCGCTGAGGTGCGTCGTCTTGCTGAGCGACACAAGAGCGTAATCGGCCGGGATACCGACGCCGTGCTTAGCGACAGCGTGCGCCGAAAGGGTCACCGGAATGTTGAAGATAGGGACATTGCCCAGGCTCTTGCTGAGATGCACCTCGATGTAGTCGTAGAACGGCGGCGCCGTTGAACTCTTGCAACTTGGATTCGTGGATCCGTTGCCCCAATCCTCGAAGTCGTAGGGACTGCAGGATTTCGGAGGGACACTCGCCCAACTGCTGCCGGCGACACAGCCGTCGGAGCCGTTGTTTGCGGGGTAGGTGCAACCAAAGCAGCCGGTGTAGCCGTTGTTTGCGGCGTAGGTGCAGCCATCCTGCTGTGCTTTCGTCTGGCATTTGGCGCCTTCGGGGACCGTTGTGGCGCATGGCAGATCCTGCGCCCCGACGACTGCGGCCATGTCGGCCGCCGACTGTAATTGGCGGTACTGGACGAAGGCATTGCCGCCTTCTACGGCCAGCCCCATGGTGCCCATCAGGGCGGTCATGAGCACGGCGGCCATGATCATCGCCTGGCCGCTTTCACCTTGACGTAGGATTGCTCGCTGTAAGATACGCATCTACTCCACCTCCCACTGGGCATTTGCGGTTAATGGCACGGTTTGATTCGTAATCAGGCCGCTGCTCGGCGACCAGGGATAGTACACGTTGACCTTGACGGAGTCGCCCGGGGCCGGCGGGCTGTTGTCCGGTAACTCGATGCAGACCCACAGCTTGCTGAGATCGAGCCCGGGGGCAAACGCCCCGACAACCGTGTTCGTCGAGGTTCTCGAGGTGTCGAGGTGCTGGGCAATAGCGCCGACAATGGTGGTGGCTTTTGAGCCCGAGTAGTCTGATACCTTGTACCAAGCTTTCGATCCTGGCGTGTAGCTGGGGCATGCGTTGGGGGGTACCTGACCGGGCGCGTTCCCCCCCTGCTGCCAGAAGAGTGAAGGAATGTTACCAAGCTGATCGCACCAGTCATTGCTCGACGCTCCCAGCGGACTATTGCACGTGCCGCCCACGACTGAGCCCCACCGGGCGCCGTAGCGTGCGACGGCGCTCAACTCGTTATAGGCGAAAATCGACCGGCCTACGTCGATCAGTCCCACGGTGACGGTGAGGAAGGCCAGGAGGGCGAGGGCAAACTCAATAGCCGCCTGTCCGCGTTCATCCGCGGAAAGTCGGCTCATTATGAAACCCTGCCCACGGCTTGTGCACATAACGTGTGATGATTGACCGCCGGAGAGTCGCCGGTAAAACACGAATGATCGGGGAAGAATGGCGCTATTAGGAGCGTCATGGGATGAAAGCTGTAGCCCACGCTCACGGTAAACTGTGTTCCGGACGAGCGGGAGCTGGGCGAAACACATATGTCCTGGCTGCAGGGTGAGCAGGTTCCCGAGCAGGTGGGTAGCCAGCTGGATGTAGTCCCGGCGGTGCAGCTGCTGAATTGCGGCGCCAGTTGCGTATGGGGCTGGGCTTCGCAGTAGGTCTCCCACATGACCAGCGTGTCGGGAACCACGGCATTGGAACCGCCGCAATGACCACCCCAGGCGGAAAAGGGACAGTGGTTACTGCCCGTTACCGCCCCGACGCGCGCCGCACTGGAGATTTCCGTCGAGTAGTACATAAAGCGGGCAAAGTCGACGGTGCCCAGGAACACGAAAAAGAGAACAGAGGCGAGCAAGGCAAACTCGATAAGCCCCTGGGCGCGTTCATCGCCGACCGTTCGCACTACTCGGTTGTGTCTTCGTTGTAGGTCCATGTACCTTACCCCGCTTCCGGAAACTCTACGCGCCGGACGAATAAAGGAGGAGAAAGCCGTCACGGCGCCCTCCTCCACTGAGTGCGCGATTCTTACGTCCGAGGGAACCCGTTGACCACGTCCTGAAACATGCCCCGCAGGGCGGGGCCGACGAGGATGATAACGGCGATAGCCACGATGGAAATCAGGGCAGCGAGGAGCGCGTATTCGATCATGTCCTGGCCGTCTTCATGGTTAGCTAGGCTGTAGATCAGCTCCTGCAATTTGAGCTGCCGGGAAACCACGAACTGTGTCATTACTACTGTCCTCCTGGAAGACCTTATATTCACGTGTTGTCCGCGGCATCTCAGCGGCCTTTACACATGCCATCTAACCAGGACCCTTGGACGTTCAACAGAGTCCCCATACCCACCACTTGGGTGACCTTCGGCTCTCTGGCCCGACCGTGCACTATTCCGTCTGTGAAACCGGAGCAAAGCGAATACTTCGACCTGCCGCGTGGGTCGTAGGTCAGCGGCAGGGGATGCTCGTCACCGGCGCGCCTGGCGACTGGACTTGCTTTGGACGGTCTCTCGCACTACTTCCGTACGTACACCACACCCAGCTTGTCGTGGCTTGCCAGGCGCCAGGCGGAATCTTGAGCTAGAACCTGGGCAAGAGGCGCCGTCCGCTCGACGAGGACATCCTGGATGCCATAGTGGCGTAAGGTGGCGTCCCATCTCGGTTTTGCGTAGTACATCGTCAGGTAGTCGCGCAGGATACGGTCGTTGAACAGGGTGTCGGCGCGTGAGTCCATGTAATCGCGATAGCGTGGAAAAAGGTTCCAGAGCATGTAGCCGCCCCAGCTATACGACACAAAGACGCGTGGTGGTAGCGCGTGTTCGCGCATATACGCGACCTCGACACGCGGAAAATTCTGGGCTTCGACCTCGCGCAGTGCTGAGGCATTCACAAAGCGGGCGCCGACGGTGATATAGGCGAAACCGATGAGCAGCACGAGAGCTAGATGTAGGATGGGGCCGATGCGCCCCTCAACCGGCCGGCGGCGATAGGAGAGCGATGGGAATTGCTCGCGCAACGCTGGGCCTGCGTTCTGCAAGTACAGAGCCAGCAAGGGGCTCACCACGACCGCCCAGAT
>JBPCKK010000053.1:0-5386 GCA_051004335.1 Chloroflexota bacterium | reverse complement strand
GCCCTTGCGTGTCCGAGCGCCGCTCGGATGATTGGAACTGCGTCTGTTCCGAGTGTTCCATTCACGTCGGGGAGCGATCGGTAGATTGGTTCGAGAGCATGCGACGCGACAGACGGTTGAATACTTGCCGGCACGGCTATCTCGACAAGTCCGGCTCCCGCGCGGTAAGCAGCAAGGCCGGCCAGGACGGGAGCTCCGACAAAGTCCCGCGACCCGCCGATCATCAGCATCCGACCCGATGAGCCCTTATTGCTCGCCGCCTTGCGCACCGGTAATAATTCGCGAATTTCGTCTTCACCCGGAACATTAATCCGGAAGAGGTCCACCAGGTTCGGGTCCAATCCCAGATGGTCAACCAGCACATGACCGGCATATTCCGCGCCTGGATACAGCGCGGTCCCGAGTTTGACGAATCCCATGGCGACGGTGAGATTCGCGCGAATTGCAACGCCGGGAACCGCGCCGGTGTCGGCGTTAACTCCCGTGGGGATGTCCGCCGCCACGACAAGTGTGGAGTCGCTCTGATCGCTGTTCACCGTCTTGATGACAGACGCCAGCAACCCCTCAGGCGCACGATTCTGTCCGACGCCCAGTAGCGCGTCGACAATCACCACTCGTGTGCTGAGAATTTCGCGCAACTGAGTCTGGTCCTCGTCGTCCTCCGCGCGGATGTGGTGAGGCGTTTCCGATGGGATCGCCGCTCGCAGTACCGAGTAGACGATCGGCCGCAAGCCTCGCTCTTGCAAAGCGTCGACGCACAATATGCCGTCCTTGCCGTTGTTTCCAGGTCCAACTAGCACCAGCACACGGCCATCGAGCGCATCATTTTGAACTAGGTTCGCTAGACTTTTTCCAGCACGACGTGCCAAGTCGTCGAGCGAAACTCCGCGCTCCTCCGCGGCGCGCTCGATTTCGCGCATCTGCGCCGACGTCACTACTTTCATGCGCGTTGCTCTCCCCAGCCAATGACCATAGCCATCGCATCCGACCGTGAGTGAGTGATACTCACCTCGAAGCTGGCTATTCCGAGATGCGCAGCCAGCTCAGCCGCGCGCCCGTGGAGATGAACCGTTGGTTTGCCTCGGCTGTTCGGTAGAATCTCGATGTCCCGCCAGCGCAGAGCGCGGATACCCACTCCAAGTGCCTTCGAGGCAGCTTCCTTGGCCGCGAACCGCCCGGCGAAGCGCTGCGTTCGCCCTCGGCAATAGGCGATTTCCCGATCAGTGTAAATTCTGCCGAGAAAGCGTTCTCCCCAGCGATCGATCGCCCGACCAATACGTTCGATTTCGATGAGATCGATACCTGAAGTGAGGTGAATCGTCATCAGAAAAATACCAGCGCAGTGGTGGCAACGGCCCCGGTGATGCCAACGGCTAGTGCGGTGATAAACACGGTAAGGATCTCATAAATCACGGCCAGACCAAACCCATGGAGCCATGGGCTGGTACGTGTGCGCGCGTTTGCTGTGCGCCACTGGCGAAAGGGATTGCGCTGGACCACATATGAAGCTACCGCTGTGCCGGCCGCGATCACAACTTCGGCGTTGGCATCAACCTGAGGCAGGCCGCTACTATCTCGCGGGGCAAGAAGCAGCAATATGGTCAAACCCAGCGCGAAGATGCCGACCGCGGCCCAAACGAGGCTGCGAGCAGTGCTATCGTCAACTTGACGCAATCGCTGGAGATTGCGCAGGGTGAGAATCGCTCCTCCGGCAGGAAAAATGAACGAAATGAAGGTCACGCTCAGTGGAGACCACGGTGCGCGAGGCTCCGTACGCCGGGTAAGCTGACGCTGTTGAAACACGTGCCTATCTTCGCATCTTTATGTGGACGAACGACGGGTCAAAAAAACCGGACGGAGGAGTATGACCAGCGCCTATCTCGTTACCGGCGAGCCTGGTATCGGCAAAACCACCTTGATTCGCCAGGTGGTCAGCACAATGCGCCTGCGCGCTGCCGGATTTTACACCGAGGATCTTCGTGCCGCGGGCGCACGCGAGGGGTTTCGCATAGTGACGCTCGACGGGGATGTGGCGCTGCTGGCGTCAGCCGGGTTCCCCGGACCGGTGCGTGTGTCCAAGTACGGTGTGAATCTCGCCGAACTCGACAGAGTTGGCGTTGCCGCGTTGGAACGCGCGTTGGAGCGGCAGCATGTCATGGTGGCGGATGAGATCGGAAAGATGCAGCTCTCGTCACGCGCGTTCCGTCGAATTGTTCTGGAGGCAGTGTGGCGTGGCCATCCGCTGCTCGGTACCATCATGCGGGGACGCAGTCCCTACGCCGACCGCATCAAGGCGCACGTCAACGTCGAAGTTGTTGAACTTACCGAAAGGAATCGGCAGGATGTGTTGAATCTCCTGCGCAACCGCTTCCTGTAGTCTCAGCTAAGGGGAAGACGCGCGCATCAAGCAAGCGCGGGAAAGCCGGCGTCGCCGATACTTTGCACGTTCAGGCGAATCGTATGGGTTAGCCGGCCGGCGAGCAACAGCTGCACTTGGTGCACGCCCGATCGCTGGAACGGCAGATTGTTGAAATCGATCACCAAGTTGGTGTCGGCGTTAGGTGCTTCAACGTTCACCTGTACTGCCGGCGGTTCGGGCAGCATCTGTTGACCGACCGGATCAACGATGCCAATCTGCACATCGTGTGTACCGACGTCCAGCGTGATGATGTACACCACGAAAAAACGCGCGTATGCGTTGGGGAGATTGGGAAAGTTGATATTACTGAAGATCCCGACGACGCTGAGCTTGCCGTCCTCGCTGGTAAGAGCGTAGTCGCAGAGTAGTGCGGCTTTGATCACTGGTTGCATGGGTGTCTCCCCTCAGAAAGTGCTGTTTCATCCTAGAGCAATCGTCAGGAGCATCAGCCGCCCAAAATGAAAACGCGCGACCGGGTGACCGCGCGTCTTCGGGAAGCCTCATACTCGTGTTGCGTGCTGAGCCCGAGCCTTCCCTATTCAGTTGTCGGTGTCTACCGTGTTCAACGGTTAACACACCCAAACTGTAACTGGATTTGACATAAAAATCGGAAGTTCCTGAAATCACTCATGGAATGCGTTTTATGCGCGCCCCTAACTTGCGGAAACGCTCGTCGATACGCTCGTAGCCCCGGTCAATAAGCTCAATGTGCTCGATCTGGCTGGGTCCGGTGGCGATCAGCGCCGCCATGACCAGGGCGATGCCGGCGCGGATGTCCGGGCTTACGAACTCGCGGCCGCGAAGCGGGGCGGGGCCGGAGACTACCGCACGATGAGGATCGGCCAGGACGATGTGCGCTCCCATCTGCGCCAACTTGTCGACGAAATACATCCGTCCTTCATACATCCAATCATGGACGAGCGTCATGCCATCCGCCTGCGTGGCAAGCACTATGAAGATCGAAGCGAGATCGGTAGGGAAGGCCGGCCAGATGCCTGTCTGAATCTTAGGAATGGCACGCAGTTCGGAGGGCTGCACCCGCATACAGCCGTCGCCGAGAGAAAAGCGGACGTTCATTCGTTCCATCACCAAGAGGACCATGTCGAGATGATGCGGTATTACGTTCCTGATCGTGACGTCGCCCTTGCAAGCCGCCGCCAGAGCGGCAAAGGTACCGGCTTCCACGTGATCAGGCCAAACGGTCGCGCGCGTTCCGTGAAGTTGATTACTTCCCTGGATGCGCAAGACGTTACTGCCCGCACCATCAATGTGGGCGCCCATAGTCACCAGCATTTCAGCCAGGTTGATGATGTGCGGCTCACTCGCCGCATTGCGAATCACCGTGACGCGCGGCTGAGCGGCGGCCAGCAGTAACGTATTCTCCGTCGCCGTGACTGACGCCTCGTCTAGAAAGATGTGGCAATCGTGCCGCGGCGTTTGCTCAATCCGGCCCTGATAAAAGTTGTCATCGCGCATAAAGGTGCCACCCATCGACTGGAACGCATGCAAATGGGTACCAATGGATCGTGTCCCGATGGCATCCCCGCCGGGATGGTGCATGTTGGCGCGTCCGAACCGAGCGAGCAGCGGACCCATCAGGACTATCGAGGCACGCAGGCGATCTACCAATGCTGCCGGCGGATGGTAGGAAGCAACACCGGCACAGGCGATGCATAGCGTGTGCTCGTCGAGGTGCTCGACGGAAGCGCCGAGCTCCGTGAGAATCTCCGCCATGATAGTGACGTCGAGTATTCTCGGCACGTTTTCCAGAATGCACTCGTCGTCGGTGAGTAAGCAGGCAGCCATAATTGGCAGCACGGCATTCTTATTCGCTTCGACATCGATGACGCCATTCAGGGGAGCGCCACCCTCAACGACAAATTTTGCCATGGAAAATCCCTTCTCAATGTTCGCGGCATTCTACCGACTGTTTCCAAATCCATTCGGAGTGTTTAAATTCTCACGAGGATTGCGCAGAGCACCGCCGCGCACGCAGTGGCGAGTAGATTGACCACGTCATTGTCGAGATAGGGCAGTCCGCGTATGCGAAAGGTCGCTGACCCACACGCCGCATGGACTCGATGCTCCGTCGACGTGGAGCATCGGGGACAGAGACGAACCTCCTGGATAGTAGCCCCGAGCAGTGAATCAACCAGCGAGCCGGTGAATCCGGCCAGCGCCGCTACGACACCCATGGGAACAGTCACCAGCCCAAGGAGAATGGCCGCTACGCCGACGAGCAGACCACCGGCAGCGGAGGCGGCCAATCCGGCAAGAGTGACCCCTCCCGAGGTCCCCGGCGGCACGGACGTGCCGTTGGTGATGAGGCGAGGAGTCCTTTTGCTGTGCCCACCAATCTCTGTTGCCCAGGTATCGGCGGTGGCCGCGAGCAGAGCCGCCACGAAGACGGCTGGCCAAAGGGACGCGCGCTCGCGGGCATACACCAGTGCGACGGCAGCCGCGACTCCTCCATTGGCCAATACCTGCAAACCGTCGCGTCCGCCGGATTTGGCGGCGATGGCACTGGCCGGTCTCAAACGAGAGAGTGCGGAAGATGTGACGAAAAAGAGGACGAGAAGGACGGCGAATTCAGGACCGGCGAGCAGGCACGAGCCACCAATCAGCGTGGCCATCGCAGCTCCACTCCAGGTGAGGGCGCGAGCACGCCAGGCGACTACGGCAACCACCATGGCGGCCAGGAATGACAATAGAAAACCAACCACGATGTTGATCGTATCAGGCTGTTCATGCCGCGGTAGGATCAAAAGTCACAGGGGGTTGTGGAAATCCGGCAGGTCTGTATATACTCATGAGCGCCGAAGGAGTGAGGCAGGACGCGTGGAGCTGCGGCACGCAGGTGGTTGTCGGAGTGAGCGGCTGACTGGTAGGCTTGGAGAGGCGCGGGCGCTCCGGTGAACGGAGCGGTCGTTGTTGTCTGAGGGGCACCTTTACAACCGAAGAGAGAGA
>JBPCKK010000052.1:0-14492 GCA_051004335.1 Chloroflexota bacterium | reverse complement strand
GAGCCACCCTGCATGAGTTGGAGGTAATCCACCACAATAAGCCCGAGCCCTTGCTCACTGTGCAGTCGGCGGGCTTTGCTGCGCATTTCCACACTGGAGAGAACCGGCGTGTCGTCTATGTAGATCGGCGCTTCGGAGAGTATTCCCACCGCTTCGGCCAAGCGGTCCCACTCCGAATCCGACATGCGTCCGCTGCGCAGTCGCTGTGAGTCAATCTGCGCTTGCATGGTGATCAATCGGGTCGCCAGTTGCTCACTGGACATCTCAATACTGAAGATGCCCACGGGCAGGTGAGTCTTGACGGCCACGGCATGGGCGATGTTGAGAGCCATGGCGGTTTTACCCATGGAAGGCCGTCCGGCCAGAACCACGAGATCGGAGCGCTGCAGCCCGCTGGTCAAGCGGTCAAGGTCAATGAATCCACTGGCCACGCCGGTAACTTCACTATCGTGAGAGTGGATATGGTCGAGCTTCTCGTAGACGCCGGTAAGAATGCTGGCCAGCGACTCGAAGTCACGCTCGACCCGCAGCCTCGATACATCGAACAGCGTCCGCTCGGCCGCTTCCAAAGCGCTGTTGGCATCGCGGCTTTCGTCGTATCCGATTTGGGTGATGCGGCTTCCCGCCTCAATGAGGCGTCGTAAGACCGCCAGTCGCTCGACGATTCGCGCGTAGTGTTCGACATTAAGCGATGTCGGGACGATTGTGGCCAGGGAGGCTAAATAGGCGGCGCCGCCAGTCTCGTCCACGCGGCCCTGTCCATGTAGATAGTCGGTGAGGGTAACGATGTCGGTTGGACGGTCTTTTTCGTAGAGGGCCAACATTCCCCGATAGACCTCGCCGTTGACCGGCAAATAAAAATCGTCAGGGCGGAGAAATGAGGCGATCCGATCGACGGCGCGCACGTCGATAAGCAGGCTGCCTAATACAGCCTGCTCGGCCTCGATGTTCTGAGGTAGCCCGCCGTCAAGTGCGCGGTATGCGGGCTGGTTCACCATGGTGTGTGTCCTCCACTGGAGGTGGGGACAGGATTATTCGCTGGTAGTTTCTTCTGGGACAAGCTCGACGTTCACATGGGCCTCAACGCCCTGGTCGAGTCTGATGGGGACGGAATGAACGCCGACTGATCGCAGCGGCTCCTGAAGATCGATTTTGTGACGGTCAATCGTTATCGACGATTGCGCGGCGAGGGCGTCGGCCAGATCCTTATTGGTAACTGAGCCGTACAGCCGGCCCTGTTCGCCTACCCGCACGGGGATGCGGATAGTGGTATCGGCGAGTTGACTGGCCAGAGTGCCGGTCTGTTCGCGGGTCTTGGCGGCTCGTCGGGCCATTACCGACTTATTCTGCTCAACCGCGCGCATCTGTCCGGTGGTCGCCTCGACCGCGAGGCCGCGGGGGAGGAGAAAATTACGAAAATAGCCGGGCGTAACCTGTTTAATATCACCCGCTTGTCCGAGGTTCGATACGTCCTCTCGAAGGATCACTTTAACTGCCATGGTTCTCCCTTGCGTAGAGCAGTGTAGCGCACATGAATAATAAAGACGAGAGAAACCCGCTCGGTTCTTTTCTCCCAGACTTCTATGCTACGTCTTTGTTGAGCGACTCCAGAAACGTCCGGTTGTCCACTGTCTTGTGCAGTCGGCTGAGTAGGAGTTCCGTTCCCTCGACGGTCCCGACGGCGCTGAGCATACGTCGCATGGTCCACACTTTCCGTAGAGTAGCAGGATCCAGCAACAATTCTTCACGCCGGGTGCCGGAACGCTGAATATCGATAGCGGGGAAAATACGGCGCTCCTGCAATTTGCGGTCAAGCGTGAGTTCCTGATTGCCAGTACCCTTGAATTCTTCATAGATAACTTCGTCCATGCGACTGCCGGTGTCAACCAGACAGGTACCTATGATGGTGAGACTGCCACCGCCTTCGATGTTGCGCGCCGCGCCGAAAAACTTCTTCGGCGGGTAGAGGGCGATGGGATCCAGACCACCGGAGAGCGTGCGACCGCTGGAAGCAACCGCCAGGTTGTAGGCACGCGCCAGCCGCGTGATACTGTCCAACAGGACTGCTACGTGCTTGCCGGACTCCACCAGTCGTTTCGCCCGTTCCAGCGCCATTTCCGCCACGTGAACATGATTCTCGGTTGGTTCATCAAAGGTGGATCCAAGCACCTCACCCCGGACGCTGCGCCGCATGTCCGTCACCTCTTCGGGTCGCTCTCCAACCAGCACCACCATTAGGTGTACCGACGGATGATTTGTAGAGATTCCATCGGCAATGTGCTGCAGCAGTGTAGTCTTGCCCGCTTTGGGCGGAGCTACGATCAAACCACGTTGTCCCATACCGATTGGCGCCACCAGATCGATAAGGCGGCCTGATAGACTATTCGGCCCGGTCTCCAGAAGAAATATCCGATTCGGGTAGATCGGCGTCAGATCATCAAAGTGCGGGCGGAGTCGGGCGATGTCCGGATCCATCGAATTGACCGCCTCAACCCGCAGCAAGCTGAAGTACTTTTCGCTGTCCTTGGCGGGACGCACCTGGCCCGCAACCAGATCTCCGGTGCGCAGTCCAAATCGGCGAATCTGAGATAGAGAGACGTACACGTCATTTGGCCCGGGCAAACAGCGTGACTGACGCAGAAAGCCAAATCCTTCATCGACAAAGTCCAACACGCCGGAGGCAAACACGTAGCCCTGCTGTTCTGTCTGCGCCTGCAATACCCGAAAGATCAACTCCTGCTTTTTCAGGCCAGAGAACCCAGTAACCCCAATTTCCTGGGCATACGCACGAAGTTCCAGGATATTTCGTCCCTCGAGATCGAGCAGGTTGAGCGAGGCCCGGTGTTCCATGATCGTCCGCCGTATCAGTCCGGGACGTAGGCGGCGCCGGCCGCTAGATTCTTTTTCAGCGCGATATTGTGGGTAGTACTAATCCGGCGCAGTGTTCCGGACACAGAACGCATCATAATGCTGTGTGTGTCGGCACTTCCTCCGCGATAGCGCACGCCTCCCAAAAATTCACCATTGGTGATCCCCGAGGCAGCAAAGAAGACGTCATCACTGCTCGCCAGATCGTTGAGAGTGATGATTCGATCGAGATCATTACCCTTGGCCAATGTCCGCTCGCGCTCTTCGTCTGATCGGGGCCATAGCTTACACTGCATGTCTCCGTCCAGACACTTTAGTGCGCATGCGGCCAGAACCGCTTCGGGAGTACCGCCAATACCCATGAGCACGTCCACATCGGTATCACCGGGCATGGCGGCCATCACGGCGCCGGCAACATCGCCATCGGTAATCAACTTGATCCGCGCCCCGGAATCGCGGATCTCGGCTATAAGTTCATCATGCCGGGGACGGTCGAGCACCACCACGGTAACGTCTTCTACATTGCGATCCATAAAACGCGCGATTCGCAGCAGGTTATCTCTCACGGAAGCGTTGATGTCAATTGCGCCCTTTGCTTGTCTGCCCACGGCAATTTTCTGCATGTACATGATATCGGGATCGTAATACATGGATCCGCGCTCCGCCAGTGCAACCACCGTGATTGCGTTGGGCAGCCCTTTGGCCGTGAGATTGGTGCCGTCAATCGGATCGACGGCCACGTCCACCTTGGGCGACCGACCCGTGCCCACGCGTTCACCGATATACAGCATCGGCGCTTCATCTTTCTCGCCCTCGCCGATGATCACCACACCATCCATGTCGACAAAGCGCAGGGCCCGGCGCATGGCATCAACGGCAGCTTGATCGGCCGCCTCTTTATCACCGCGTCCCATCCAGCGGGCAGCATGAAGGGCCGCGGCTTCAGTAACACGAACGAGCTCGAGGGCAAGATTGCGCTCCAGCGACTGATCAGTAGCCATATCGAGCACTTCTACTCCTTCGCCGCGACTGCCGGGACACGGAGCGCGTCGACGCAATCATGGAATCGCCTGGAAACCAAATCAAGGGGAACCCGAGAGAATTGGTGGATTGGGCACGGGCGCAGGCATGGTGCGGGATTCATCGCGAGTATAAGCCGGAGCAACATAATTGTCCACGCTTCCGGCAAGATGTTTGCCTTTCAGTGTCTGCTCCGGCTCGATACATGCGAGACTGGTCAGAGTTATCCATCACCATCGAAAGCACGTTTTATGCCCTTTGACGCGGTCGCCATGGCCGCCATTGCGGATGAGATCGGCGCACGCACGGGGTCGCAAGTACAGCGCATTATCCAACCTTCCGCCGGGGCGGTTGGCTTGTTTCTCTACGGCGGAGGCGAGCAGGGTTGGCTTCTCCTTTCCACCGATGCCCGCTACAGTCGCGTGGCGTTCATCGACGGAAAGCTTGCCAAGGCGTTCGCCACCCCCAGTTCGTTCATTATGCTCTTGCGCAAGTATCTGGAAAGCTCGCGGTTGCGATCCGTTGCCCAGGTGCCGGAAGAGCGCGTTCTACGACTTACGTTCGGGCGGGACGAGGAACCCGTCCATCTGGTCGCCGAGACCATGGGGAAGCACAGCAATATTGTACTGCTCAACGCGGCTGATGAAATCCTGGGCGCCGTGAAAATCGTCCCTCGGCATCAAAGCCGAGTCCGTCCCATTCTTCCGGGGCATCCGTATCAGCCGCCGCCCGCCCGCGAGCGCGACCCGGAGTTGTTCCCCGCCGGGCCGCGTCCAGATCCACTGACAGCGGCGGGAGCCATGCGACTGCTTCTCGAAAAGGCGCCGCTCACTGCTCCTCTGCGTGCCGCACTCCTGGGCCTCCTCCCCGCCGCCAGCCCGTTCCTGGTTAATCAAATACTCCAGCGCTCGAATCAGCCCGTGGACGTGACGGTCAATGAGGCCGACCTCGACAGAGTGCAGGCGGCCTGCATCCAGCTATACTCGCTGTTCGGCACTCGGCAGTGGGAACCCACTGTATTTGGCGGCCGTGCCGGCCGATACGACTTCGCGCCCTATCGGCCTCTTGGGGTTGAGGAGCTGCGGCCGGCAGCGAGCATGAGCGAGGCAATCGAAGCCTGCCTGGGAGGCAATGAGAGCCGGGATGCGTATACGTCCTTGCGCAAAGACCTTGCCGAGGCGATAGAACGAGCGCGGCGTTCAGCGGCGCGGCGGATCGATGCCATGCGGAAGGGTCTGGAGGCAACAAAAGGAACGGAAGACATTAAAGAGCGTGGTCAGCTGGTTCTTGCCTACCAGTGGGCATTGAAGCCGCGAGCAGCCACGCTCGACATTCCAGATTTGGACATGAGTATTCCGGTCGATCCGACCTTGAGCGCCTCGGACAACGCCGAGCGTCTCTTTCGCCGGTACCGGAAGCTGCGCGATGCTCGGCGGCGCTTGCCGGCATTGCTCAGTGAAGCTGAGGCGGAACAGGCCCACTTCGAGGACCTCGCCGTATTTGCCGGCCTTGCCGACTCGGAGGGCGCGTTGCGCGATTTGCTCCGCGAAGTGCAGATACCGGCAGCCGGGCCTCTCTCGACAAACACGAAGAAGCCGGCCAAACGAGGTCCTCTCCGCTTTCAGCAGGGGCCCTACACCCTGCTTGCGGGCCGCAGCGCCCGAGAAAATGATGAGGTCACCTTTGGACGCGCCAACCGGCAAGATCTCTGGCTCCATGCGCGCGGACGAACCGGCGCTCATGTCATCCTGCAAACGAGCGGACCGGCGCCCGATGAGGCGGTCGAGTATGCCGCCGCCAGCGTCGCCGCCTACTTCAGCGAGGGACGGCACGATACCAGAGTCGATGTCATCCTAACGCTGGTCCGAGATGTCCGCAAAGTATCGGGTGGACCGCCCGGACGGGTAACATTCCGCAATGAGCGCACCGTCACCGTGGCGCCAAGCCTGGAGGGCTGGGAGCCGGCAGGCCGTCAGTAGTGCCGCGCCGCTGGCACGACAGCGGTGGGTCAGCCTTCCCGGTGCGCCGCTTCGAGCAACTCAGCGGCGTTTCGTCGGGCAATTTCCGATCCCGAGCCGCTCATCATTTCAGCGATCTCCCGAACACGCTCGTCTCGTTCCAGAACATGCAATTCGACGCCAGTTCGCCCATTGGTCACGGTCTTACTCACCGTCAGATGTTGATCGGCCAGGGCGGCAATCTGCGGTAAGTGCGTGATGGAGAGGACCTGGTGCGACCCTGCCAGCTCATGGAGGCGTTCGGCGACAACCATGCCGTTCCTGGCGCCCACGCCAACATCGATCTCATCAAAGACCAGTGTGGGAATTTGGTCGGCGAGCGCCAGCACGCTCTTCAGCGCCAACAGAAAGCGCGAAGTCTCTCCGCCGGAGGCTACTTTGTCGAGTGGACGCAACGGCTCGCCCGGATTAAATGACACGAGAAACGTGGCTTGATCGATACCGGTTGAGTTGAACGCATAGCGCGTAGACTCACCGGGCAGCTCCAAACCATCGGCTGATTCGGTGCGCGTCAGTTCAACGGTAAATGCCGTGGCCGAAAGACCCAGCCCGCGTAACGCATCGCTCATCACCGCATTCAGGTCGTCCGCCGCTTGCCGGCGACCCACATTCAGCTGCGCTGCTCGCTCACCAGCTCGCCGCCCAGCCACTTCGAGTTCGCGCTCAAGGTCAACTCGTCGTTCATCGAAGCTTTCCGTGTAGTTCAGTGCGCGGCGCGCCTCTTCGCCGTAGGCAATAACCTGCTCCACCGTGGGTCCATACTTGCGTTGCAGACGGGTATATACGTCGATGCGTTCCTCAATCACGTCCAAACGACGAGGATCAAATTCGACCCGATCGCGGTACGTCCGTATCTCCTGGGCAACATCGTCCAGCTCGTAGCGCGTCGCCGCCAGACGTTCGGCTAGACCGGCGCTGTCGGGATCGATGGATGCGAGTTCCTGACTCGCCGTTGACGCGGTATGCAGAAGGTCGATTGCGCCGCCGCTCTCGCCGGTCAAGCGCTGGTACATACCGTCAGTCAGTTGCATCAACCGTTCGGCGTTCGCCAGTCGATTTCGCTCCGCGGCTAACTCTTCGTCCTCCCCGACAGCCAACTGGGCGCTATCGATCTCCTGTACCTGAAAGCGGAGGAGATCAAGTCGCTGTTCCGCTTCGCGTTGACCTCCCAGCAAATCGTTCAGCGTGCGCCGCGCCCGCGTATAGTCGCGCACCGCTTCGGCTACCTGATCGCGCAACGGCAGCAGTGCGCCATAACGATCGAGGATATCGAGCTGACGGTCACGGCGCAGGATAGAGAGGTGATCCGACTGACCATGAATATCGACCAGCAATGCGCCAACGGCCAGCAGGGCGGAGAGGGGAACGGCGCGCCCATTGATCCTTCCGGTTCCACGTCCCGCTACGTTCATTTCCCGCCGCAAAATCAGGACATCATCCGGCTCGACGCCGTACTCGCCAAGCACTGGATGAATGAGATCAGCAACGGAACTCGGTTCCGGCGCAAATACGGCCTCAACCGCGGCGTGGGGAGCGCCGGCGCGCACAATGTCGCTCGTAACACGGGCGCCAAGCGCTGCCTGAAGCGCATCGATAATGATTGACTTGCCGGCGCCTGTTTCACCGGTAAGTACGGTGAATCCCGCGTCAAACCGAACGTGCAGCCGCTCGATGATCGCGAAATTTTCGATGGTGAGTTCGGTGAGCACGACAGCGCAGCCTTACTTCAAACGATCGGCGATAGCCGCATAGAAGTATTTGCGGGGACCGAGGCGGGCAAAGCGGGCTACGAGATTTCCGCGGCACACGTCCACCCAGTCACCGGGGTGCAGAGGGTGTTCGTCAGTTCCATCAACACTCACGATTGCCGGTCGATCGGTAGCGAGAGTGAGACGGACAGTCGTATCGCTGGCTACCACCATGGACCGACCTATGTGGAGGTGCGGCGCCACCGGCGTGATCACAAAGTCGCGTGATTCCGGATAGAGAATGGGGCCGCCGGCGGCCAGGGAGTATGCTGTCGACCCAGTGGCCGTCGCCACCAGGACGGCATCGGCCGTGTATGTCATGAGGTCTTCACCATCAAGTGTTGTATTCACATGGATGGCGCGTGGCGCCGCGCCGCGGGCCACCACTACCTCATTGAGACAACTAAAGTGCAGATTCTGACCGGCAATCATGCAGAACACGTCGAGCATACTCCGCGTTTCCACCCAGAAGCGTCCCTCGGCCAGCGCGTCCACTGACTCGTGGAGCACCCGTGGCGTCATTTCCGCCAGAAAACCGACGCGACCTAGGTTGACCCCCAGCACAGGGACGCCGATCGGGCTGGCCAACCGGGCCACGCGGATGATAGTTCCGTCCCCGCCGAGCACTACCGCCAATTGACATTCGCAACACAGGCGCTCAACGACATCGCTATCCCAACCGCTACCCAGCTCAGTACTCACCCCACGATGATCCAATTCGGCGGAAAGCCATTCAGCCTCGACTACAGCCTGCCGGCGCCGAGGATGAAAAAGAACGGCAACGCGTTGCAGCACAGCATTACTCCAGACAATTCGAGCACGGCAACCCTAACCGCGCCCACACGTAGTGTACCGTTCACCGGCTGAGTCCAACGCGCTGCAGTCAGCTCCCACCCTTTGGGCTCGGATCGGTAATGACTCGCTCGCTCGCTTCTACCACGTTGATCGAAGTTTCGCTCCCGCCGGCGACCAGATGGGCCAGAAACTCCACGTTTCCCGCCGGGCCATGAATCGGCGATCGGACCAAACCGCATATCGCCCACCCGTCATCCCGCGCCGCAC
Organism: Chloroflexota bacterium; assembly: GCA_051004335.1. Taxonomy (GTDB): domain Bacteria; phylum Chloroflexota; class UBA5177; order UBA5177; family UBA5177; genus CAVSUG01. Next base: position 5,776 of record JBPCKK010000052.1, on the reverse strand, counting down.
TGAGTACGGAAAGCAGCACTTCGCGCCACAGCCGAGGATCTCTCACAACACCCCGCTTGCCGACCTGGCCCCGACCCGCCTCGAATTGCGGCTTGATAAGACACACCGCGTCGCCATCCGACACTAGGAGCTGTCTGACCGGCGGTAAGACCTGCCGCAACGAAATAAAGGACACGTCGATGACCGCTAGATAAATCGGCTCAGGCAGGTCTGTTAGGTGTCGGATGTTGGTGCGCTCCATCACGACGACCCGTGGGTCGTTACGCAGGCTCCAGGCAAGCTGGCCGTAACCCACATCCACCGCATAGATCCGACAGGCGCCAGCCTGTAACAAGACATCGGTGAACCCCCCGGTGGAGGCGCCGGCATCCAGGGCAACCTTACCCTCAACGACGACGCTAAACTCATCGAGAGCATGCCGCAACTTCAATCCCCCCCGACTTACGTATGGCATCGGCTCACGTAGGAGGGCAATCCGCGCGTCCCCAGGTACCGCTTCGGACGGCCGGGTCACAACGTGTCCATTCACGCTGATTCCGCCGCCGAGAATGAGGGCCTGGGCGCGTGCCCGAGACTCGGCCAGCCCGCAAGCGACCACGGCGAGGTCGAGGCGCTCGCGGGCCACTATTGACCGTTCCCAACCGAATTAGACGAGTTCATTCACGAGTGGAACCGATAAGGGCGCCGGGCGACCACCACAGGCACACCCTGGAGCAAGAGAAACCGTTTCAATGGGACGCGAGGAGCGAAACATGGCCCGCGCTCGCTCAGCAAACGCCTCGGCGGGGCCGGTGACAAGAAGGCGGTGGTGGGCCGGACCCTCGGCTAGGATTCCACGACCGGCCAATTCCAAAGTTATCTGCTCGGCAGTTGTCACGGCTGAATCGAGGAGGACGATATCCGGTCCAATCCCGGCCGCGAAGATATCGCGCACTAGCGGAAAATGGGTGCAACCCAGAATCAGCGTATCAATTCCCGCTCCGCGGAGATCATCGAGCGTTGGCGTCAGAGTTTGCACCACGCTACCGTGCGCGATCGGTCCACGCTCAATGATCGGCACGAGCCAGGAAGCCGAGCGCTCTTCCACGGCCGCGGCTGGCAGGCACTCCAAGATTGCCCGTGTGTAGGCGCCACTGGCCACGGTGCCGTCAGTAGCGATAACGCCAATGCGGCCGTTGCGCGTGAGACGTGCCGCTTCGCGCGCTCCCGGTTGGACTACACCGATTACCGGAAATGGAAAACGTCCCACGAGATCGGGGAAGGCCGCAGCGGTTGCCGTGTTACAGGCGATAACCAGCATCTTGATGTTCTCATGGGCAAGGAGATGCGCAATCTCCAGGGCAAACTCCCGAACCTCGTACTGGGCCCGCGGCCCATAGGGACAGCGGGCCAGATCGCCGAGATAGACTGTCGATTCGTGTGGCAGGATCTGCTGAATTGCCCGCAACACGGTAAGACCGCCCACGCCTGAATCAAAAATCCCAATCGGACGGTTATCGGCCACGATTTGCTCCCTGTTCGCGAACGGATGGGCCATGGTAGCGGTGAAGAGCGTCACGGAGCCGAATCATTATCACTTCAGTCACCATGTTGAGCGTGTCAACGCCGGGACGAACGCGCGAGTCCGCGTCGAAGTGCCACTCAATGGGAACCTCGGTTATTGAATACCCGAACTTCCGAGCGAGGAACAAGAGTTCAACATCGAAGCCCCATCCGGTCACGAACTGCTGGCCAAATAGATGGTCGGCCGCGCCGCGGCGAAACGCTTTGAATCCAGCCTGCGTGTCCATGATTCCGCGAACGGCGAGGACTTGGACCAGATAGTTGAAGATGCGTCCCATGAGATGCCGGTGCCACGGTTCGCTGTAACGGCGCGCCCCATTCGCCTCCCGAGAACCAACCACCACATCCGCCGACTCCACTGCCAGTAGAAACTCTTCGAGAGCTTCGGGCGGCATGGAGAGATCCGCATCGCAGATGAATACCACGTCACCCCAGGAACGAATAGCCCCCGCGCGCACTGCCAGTCCCTTGCCTCGCCCGGTCAACGAGATAAGTTGCAGACCGGGCATGTGCGGGACACACTCACGCACAATTTCCTCCGTGCTGTCGGTGCAGGCGTTAGCCACCACAATGATTTCCCAGCGGTACGCCTGCTCGCGTAGATAGGCGTGGAGGCGCATGAGCGTCCGCGGCAAGCGACGCGCCTCGTTGTATGCCGGGATGACTATGGAGAGACGCGGCGCTCGCCGGACCGGGGTACTGCTAATTGCTCTCTCGCTCGCTCCGAAGTGGGCCAATTATAGGTGATGCCATTCGTATAATTACCTGGAATGAGGGAGGTGGGATGGACCAACTCTGGGCGCCGTGGCGTATGCCGTACATCGAGAAGGGTGATTCCGAGCCGGGATGCCTCTTCTGCCGCAAGATAGCGGCTAATGAGGATGAGCAGAACTTCATAGTCTATCGGGGAACTCAGTGCTTCGTGATGCTTAACCTTTATCCCTACAACTCCGGTCACCTTATGGTGGCGCCCTACCAACACGTAGGCACGCTGCCGGGGGTCGAGCCACGGGTAGGAAGCGACCTCTTTGCCGTCACTCAGTTGGCCACCGCCGCCTTACAAGAAGTGATGGCGCCGGACGCTTTCAACTTTGGCATCAATCAGGGAAAGGTGGCGGGCGCCGGTGTGGCCGACCATATTCACCTGCATGTGGTGCCTCGCTGGAACGGCGATACGAACTTCATGCCCGTACTCGCCGATGCCAAGGTGATGCCCGAACTGCTGGCAAACACCGCGCGCAAGCTCCGGCCGTTCTTCGCCGAACACGCGCCGCGCCCGTGAGCTGGCGGCGCGGCGCGGTAGGCATTCTCGCTCTCTGGTTGGTAGTCCTTGGCCTCTTGCTACAGCCGCACTCGGCGCCGCCGGCAGTACACATATCGGGAACCCATCCACTGGAACCAACCATTGGCGCACTACCCACTTTGGCGCCTCATGTACCCTGAAACGTATACACGGAAGCACTGCTTCCGGCGCCGGCAGCGCGTCAGGTAAGCAGTGGGAGGAGCGCAACGTGAACGATGATCAATTCGCCTTTTTTCAACGCCTAGTAGAGACCACCGGCCCCTCGGGGTATGAAACGAATACGCAACGAGTATGGAGAGACCGGATAGAGGGGGCTGCCCAACAACTCGAATCCGACGCATTGGGCAATGCTATAGCTATCCTCAATCCGACAGGTCGGCCACGCGTCATGATCGACGCGCACATCGACGAAATCGGCTTCATCGTCAAGTACATCGATGACAACGGCTTCATCTACTTCAACACCATTGGCGGCTTTGATCCCTCGACTCTTGCCGGTAATCGGGTGCGAATCATGGGCAAAACTGGTCCGGTAATGGGGGTCCTTGGCCGCAAGCCGATTCACCTCATCGAGCCCGACGAGCGTAAAAAGGCGCCGGAGCTTAAGAGCATGTGGATTGACATTGGCGCCTCCGGTCGGACGCAGGCCGAAGAGTTGGTGGGCATCGGTGACGCCGGCGGACGTGCCGCCGGAATGACTCGACTGCAAAACAACATTGTCGCCTCTAATTCACTGGATGATCGCGTGGGTGGATATGTCATGGCCGAGGCCTTCAACGCCCTGGCTCAGGCCGCCCCGGCGGCCGCCGTCTACGCCGCATCCAGTGTGCAAGAGGAGATCGGTTTGCGCGGGGCTCACGTTACTTCATACGACACCGATGCCGAGATCGGCATCGCACTCGAGGTCACCTGGACATCCGATCATCCACAGGCAACGAAGACCGAACTCGGCGATAGCCAGGTAGCCAGCGGTCCGGTGATCTTCCGCGGCGCCAACATCAACCCCCGTGTGGCGGAACTCCTGATGAAGGCAGCTGATGATGAGGGTGTACCGTACCAGGTCGACATTTATGCCGGCGGATCACCCACCGACGCCAATGCGATGCAAATGAGCCGCAAAGGCATGGCGGTCGGCATTATGAGCGTGCCCACGCGCTACCTGCACACAGCGTCCGAAGTAGCCTCACTGGACGACATCGACGCCGCCGTGCAGGTACTCACTCGATTCGTCCGCGATCTGACCCCCGAGGTCAACCTGATCCCATAACGGACGTCATCGCCTTCGCCTGGCCCGCGCGGTCCAGGCGAAGGCATGAGGCTCAGTGCGCTCCGTAAATCATCTGCCGAATTGCCTGGAGATCCTGTTTCACGGCGCCGCGATTCTTGGACTCACTGATCTTGTCGCAGCTGTAGATCACCGTGCTGTGATTCCGACCGCCCAGTTGATTGCCCACCTCGATAAGCGAAAGTTTGGCTTCTTCGCGCAACAGGAACATGGCCATATGACGCGCGTAGGCAATTCGACGCTCCCGTTGTTGGCCGGCCAAATCAGAGGTTTTGATCTGATAGTACGCGGAAACCGCCTGCAGGATGTCCGCCGGGCGGCAGGCGCCGCGTGCTGTGTCACCACTCCCGAGCACGCTTCGGGCGATCTCCATCCCCGGTTCCGTCCCTAGCATGTCAGCGAGTGCAAAGAGTCGATTGAGCGCTCCCTCCAGTTCCCGGACGTTGGCGGAGGCTCGCGTGGCTACCTGGTTGAGAACAGGCTCGGACAGACGCCTTCCACGAATAGCGGTCTTCGCACGGGCAATGGCGATCCGTGTTTCCAGATCGGGCGGCTGCATGTCGGCGGTGAGCCCCCAGGAAAAACGTGAGCGCAGACGATCAGCGAGAACCCGCAGTTCGGATGGCGGACGGTCGCTGGTGACCACGATTTGCTTGCCGGCCTGATGCAGTGCGTTAAACGTATGGAAAAACTCTTCCTGCGTGGCTTCCTTACCAGCAATGAACTGGATGTCATCCAACAGCAGGAAATCCACACTGCGATACCGTTCCCGAAACGCAGCGGTACTCCCCTCGCGGATTCCACTTATCAATTCATTGGTGAACGATTCGGATGTCGTGTAGAGAACTTCTCCCCGACCTTGATCGATAGCTTCCTGGCCGATGGCCTGTAAGAGGTGAGTCTTGCCCACGCCCACTCCGCCGTAAAGAACGAGCGGGTTGTATACCTGGCCGGGACGGTCAACACAGGCCAACGCGCTGGCATGCGCCAAACGATTGCCGGAGCCCACTATGAACTCGGGAAAGGTATAGTGCGGATTGAAACCCGCTTTTGACTGCAGCGCGTGTGCCGGGGCGGGAGAACCATCCACGTCCTCAATCACATACGCAATCTTCAACTCACCGTAACCGGCTGTGCTCATCGCGGTGCGCACCGCGGGTTGCAGACGCTGCTCGATCCAGTCACGAGTGTCCTCATCGGGCACGGCAAGGGTCAGCACGTTGTTTTCCAGTTGAACCGCATCAACCTTACCGAACCATGTCTCGTAATTCGCGGAGCCGAGGACGGAGCGTAGATTTTCGTCGACAGCCCGCCAGACATCGATGATCTGGCTGCGGCCGCCAGCTATCTCCACACGTGACTCGTTGAGCTGGACATGCACGAAGTTGGAGCAAATACGGGCGCGCTCATCACCGAGTTCGGTGACTGGGCACCAGGCGCTGCCCAGCGAGGGATCCCGCAGTGCCCGGCAGTTACTGCACAGGCGGTCCGGCTCGCCGGCGCCCATGGCGCCGATGGCGCCTCTGCCCAACTCAAGCGTTGCCTGGTAGCAGACTCCGCATACCGACTTGCCACCAAAACTACGTAGCTCCCACGGCAAGCTTCCATGACCACATCGCTCACAG
>JBPCKK010000051.1:0-4820 GCA_051004335.1 Chloroflexota bacterium | reverse complement strand
CCATTCCAGCTGATCGAGTCGGCTGCCGAGCGCATCGCCGCCCGCTTGCTGGCACGCTTTGCCGTCGACGAGGTGACCGTGCGCGTGACCAAACTCCTCCCGCCGATCGATGGGATTGTGGGTGGCGCCGCGGTGGAAATAACCCGTGCTAGAATTCCGGCATCCGAGTCGGGGAGGACGTAGTGCTGTCGAAGGCACTGAGCTGTGCGGTGGTCGGGCTGGACTCCGCGCTGGTCGAGGTTGAGGTCGATCTTTCTCCCGGACTTCCGTCGTTTCAGGTGGTCGGTCTGCCCGATACCGCGGTGCAGGAAGCGCGCGAACGAGTTCGCGCCGCCATCAAGAACTCCGGCGGCAAGTTCCCCAGTAACCGCGTCACGGTGAATCTGGCGCCGGCCGATCTGAAAAAAGAGGGTCCTTCGTACGATCTGGCCATCGCCGTTGGAGTGCTCACAGCTCCCGGCGACCTTGATCCGGCGGCCTCCTCCGGTCGACTGTTTTTGGGAGAACTGAGCTTCGATGGTCAGCTGCGCCACACCCAGGGAATCCTCCCCATGGTGATGGGCGCGCGGGGGCACGGGCTACGTGAGGTATTCGTTCCCGAGGTAAATGCCCGCGAGGCCGGGTTGGTGCGTGATGTCGATGTTATCGGGGTTCCCTCCCTGTCGCGCCTCGTCCAACACTTGGGCGGTGCCCACTGTCTCGAGCCAGTAGTGCCCGACGCGCTGGACGGTGATAAGCCAACCTACCCCGCGGACATGAGTGATGTCCGCGGGCAGGAACACGTGAAGCGCGCTCTCGAAGTTGCTGCCGCCGGCGGGCACAACGTCTTGCTCTCTGGCCCACCGGGAAGCGGCAAGACGCTGCTCGCTCGTGCGCTTCCATCGATTCTGCCCGCCATGACGCTGGATGAGGCCCTGGAAGCCACCAAGGTGTACTCGGTAAGTGGCATGCTGCCGGTAGATCGCCCGCTGGTGCGACAGCGACCCTTTCGAGCGCCACACTACACTGTGAGCCATGCCGGATTGGTAGGCGGCGGTCAATGGCCGCGACCCGGCGAAATCAGTCTGGCCCACCGTGGCGTACTCTTTCTCGACGAACTTCCCGAGTTCTCCCACACCGGACTGGAAGCTCTCCGCCAGCCGATGGAAGATGGCATGGTGACCATTAGTCGAGCACAAGGCACGGTCTCCTTCCCGGCAAAGTTTATGTTTGTCGGCGCCATGAATCCCTGTCCCTGTGGCTTCGCCTCCGATCCCGATCGCGAGTGCACCTGCACGCAACACTCGGTTGCCCGCTATCAGCGGCGCTTGTCCGGGCCATTGCTCGATCGCATCGATATCCACGTTGAGGTGCCACGTGTGGAGTACGACAAGCTGACCGGGACAACGTTGCCGGAAACCTCCGCCTCTATTCGGGTAAGGGTGGAAACCGCCCGGGCGCTTCAGCTCGAGCGATTCCAGGGGACGAAACGAACCAGTAACGCCGAGATGGGCCCCAAGGACGTGCGCCAGCTCTGCCACGTCGAACCGGCGGCCCAGGCACTACTTAAAGCCGCTGTATCCCAACTCCACCTCTCCGCCCGTGCCTTTCACCGCACCCTCAAACTGGCGCGCACCATAGCCGACCTTGGTGGCTCCGACGTGCTGCGCGCCGCGCACGTTGCTGAGGCGATCCAGTACCGGCCACGGCAGTTGGGGTGAGTGATGTAAGACTCCTTAGCCTCAACGTCTTCTCTCGTACATGCGTCACCAGCTCACTGGTAGACACGCAGGACGACGTTCGTGCGGCGGGTAGCACAGTCCGTCCGCAGTTGGGCAGGACGAGAAGGTGATGACGGAACCGCGACTCGGGCGCGTGCTGCTGCTAGTTGGGCCCTCCAGTGTGGGTAAGACCGCAGTCGCGGAGGCGCTAAAAGAGACACTGCCGGGACTCTGGCTCCTGGCCGGAGTCGACATGTTCTGGAGCATACTGGACGAGTTGATCCTCCCGGTTGGCGAGTTCCGGACCGACTCCGACGAGATGCGGCGCATCACGCGCGGCTGGCATCGCGCCATCGCCGCTCTAGCCGTCGAAGGCGACGACGTGCTGGTGGACGAGCTGTGGACTCATCGCTGGTGGCTAGAGGACTGGCGAGCGGTGCTCAAGGACTTCCGCTGGTGGTCGGTGCTGCTGACTGCGAGCGCAGCCACGTTAGCCGAACGGGAGCGCCGGCGGGGGGTCGACCCGCAGGGCTGGCAGATGGAGACTTGCGGCAGCGGCCCGAGCCGACTCTCTTCGATCTGGTCATCGACACCACTGATATGACCGTGGCCGATTGTGCCGCGGCGATCATTGACCTCAAGGGATTACGTCTCGACACCGCCGATTCTACTGGCGTCGTCTGTCTCAGTGATAAACACGCAGGACGCATTCAATGATCATAGCCTTGCGTGTCCGCATCTCGCAGGTCATGCGAACGAGCTGGAACTTTCCGGCTAGCGCTCGCTACGCTACGGTATGGCGATATTGGATACGATTGATCCCGAGCAACTCGCGACGTTCTGTCGCCACCACCACATTCGCCGTCTCTCGCTGTTCGGATCTGCATTACGTCCGGACTTCGGCCCCGAGAGCGACATCGATCTACTGGTCGAGTTCGAGCCTGAGCACTTTCCCGAGCTTTTCGGGCTGGCTGGCACGGAGACCGAGCTGACGTGGGCCCCGGGTAGGAAGGTTGATCTCAGGACGAAGGAGGATCTGAGTCGCTACTTCCGACAACAGGTGATCGACTCGGCTGAAGTTCTGTATGTACCCTGATGACCTCACCCGAATCAGGCACATGCTCGAATCACCAATCTCGGCTACTCCAAGCGGAGCGTGGCGAACAGTTCACCCACACTGAGCGCGAAGTCGGGCAATACCTCGTGTAAGTCAATCCGGTCGTCCGCACGCCAGACGGCAGGTGTCTGACTAGACCGGAAGGCGAGCACCGACTTGTCCTGAGGATCGACCAAAAGTGCGATGGTCACTCCTTGGTCGACGTACCAGAGACAGCGCCGCACCAGCTCGTTGACACTTTGCTCCGGCGAAACGATCTCAATTGCGATGTCCGGCGGCTCGCGGAAGTCGTTCGCTATTTCACCTGCTTCGTCGATGGGAACACGTTCACGAAGGTATACGGTGATATCCGGAACCCGAGACGCGCCGCCAAACGTAGTGCGCAGTTCGGTGAAGGTAAAGGCACGCCGATTTGTCTTGCCGGCAGTAGCAAGTTGCATCGCAAGTTCCACTTGAAGCCGGCTGTGTTTTCCCTTTGGTGACACTTTCGAAGTAACTGTCCCATCGATAAATTCGAGTGCGAGCTTTTCCTCCGGCAGCTCCAGAAACTGGTCGATGGTTAGCGTTTTCGCCGCGACTGCCATGCCTGCTCTCCGTTTCCTACCAATCAGACGCCCTGCCGGTGATCTCTCGACTATCATAGCCAAGCGAGCGTATAACGCAGCGTGAGCGGACTGGATGGGAAATCTGCCGGTCGGGCCCCAACGGTCATCGCCCGCCGGTATTGATAGTTTCCGAAAGAGCTGTCATCGCCTGCTCGGTTTCCTCGCTGTCCAGCCTCGCCCCCAATCGCTGGAAGATCGTCAACGCTTCCCCAAGTCGAGTCAGACCTTCCTGCTTGGCCCCGTCGGTGATCAGCATCTCGCCCCAGACATGCAGTGCTCGCGCTTCCGCATATGGATAGGGCATTTGGCGGGCCAGCGTAACGCTGGCCTCGAAAGCGTGTCCTGCATCCTCCCGAAGTCCCTGCCGACGGAGCACAAGACCCCGTGCGCGTAACAGATCAACGAGCGCAAGTTCATGGTTTCGGCGGATCGCTTGTTCTACTGCCTCCGCTGCCATGGCGCCGGCTTGCTCCACGGCTCCTATGTCAAGTAACGCTTCGATGACGAGCGGCGCCGCGAATGCAGTCTGAGGATTTGGCGTCTGTGGATCGCTGAGCAAGGGAGTGAGCAGAGCGAGTGCCGCTTCGGTTCGACCACGGCGCCATTCGACCTGGCCCAGGAGTTTTCTTGCCATGTGCAGGCCCTGTGCATCGTGCGTTCGCTCTGCCATTACCAGCCCCTCAGATGCCAGTTGTTCTGCCGCATCCACGTTGCCTTCAAGGAACTCAAGGCTTCCGGCCAGGAGTGTCGGGTAGGTTGAAGTCCAGGACACGTTCCGCCGTGCTTCGATACTCACGCCTCGTTCCACGGCGGCTCGGGCATCCTTCCAGTTCCCCAGTAGGGTCTGCACCTCGGCCAGGTTCGCGAGATCGAAGCTCACGGTATCCGGACCACCGGTTCGTTCCCGCACCGTAAAGGCGCGCTTCCAATAGTCCAATGCCGGCAAAAACTGCCCCAGCCGGAGGCAGGATTCTCCGGCGCAGACCAGTGCAATGTAAGGGGCACTCCCTGGCAAGGAGGACTCTGCTTGTGTGATTGCATCGCCAAACACCACCAACGCCTCTGTATCTCGTCCTATTTCAGAGAGCCAGAGTCCCTGCCATGTCTCGGCCTCCACCAGAGCGGATTCGTCGCCAGCGGCTTCGGCGATCCGCAGAGCGTGCGCCGCGGCGTCTCCAACCGCGTCAAGCTCCCACATGCCCCATGAGAGCCGCGCTACCTTCGAATGCAAGATCGAGAGCTCCGGCGACGGCTCATTGTTCTCAAGTGCGGTGATTACCGCGCGCAGCCGGTCCAACCCTTCTCAGGGCCAACGCATCTAAACACCGGTGAGGACCTGGAGGAGATAGCCAGGATCCCAGGCGGCTTTGAGGCGACGTCCCTTGACGCTGACACGGT
>JBPCKK010000050.1:0-4088 GCA_051004335.1 Chloroflexota bacterium | reverse complement strand
GAGCGTCGTCTTGCCGTGGTCAACGTGCGCGATGATCGCGACGTTACGAATATCTTCTCGAACAGTGGTCAAACGCGCCTCACAGAAAAAAGGCAACCCGGGATGGGACCCGGGTTGCCGCCGAAATCACATTACTATCTAAAGTATAGCATACGGTGTATGCCGTTGCCCGCTATTATTGGCCTTCGCGACATTGCCCACTCAGCATGATTTCGCAATGGTACTGACACGTGCGCCCCTGCCGTCCCGCCGCAGCGGCCCTGGCTGGCATTGGAGGCGCCTCCCCGTCCACCACGACGTTCGGCGTCTAGTTCTCGCTGGGAAACTGCCTCCTATGTGCGTAGACGCACCGACAGCGAGCTTGAGCGTGGGAAATATGTCCGTGCCGTGAGCCACGAGGCAGACATCATGGTGAACGGGGATACAACATGATGGCCGAGCCGGGCCGCTGCGGCGGCGGCCGAGCGCCCTCGCTCGGCCCGTACCACTGGGAAATCATGGTGAATGGGAGAACATCTTCAAGGCCAGCCCGCGCAGTCCGGCGTTGGCGCTCCTATCAATGCCCAATCGTGTCTCAGCTCAGGTCAGCGGCATCATCATGATGGAGTCGAGGACAACTCGCCCGCGGGGGCCCTGAGGGGCGACGCCGGAGACAGCTATGAGATTCTTCTCGCTCCGGCAATCGGGGCACTTGCCCAGCCCGCGTACTGCAGCCTGTGGAATCTCCACATCGCCATCCACGTCTACTTCAATCAGCGCTTCGTGCTTGCAATCGAACCGTGTCTGAACCTGTGCCATGGGGCAATGATCTCCTCGCCGCAGTATACTCGGCTCCAGGCTGACCGCCCCGCCTCGTCACTCCGCATTGATCGTCCCCATCCGCATGGCGTACTTCAAGAGATCCACTGCATTACCTGAATCGGTTTTCCGCATGATGTTGGCGCGGTGGGTAGTGACCGTGTGGACCGAGAGCCCGAGAAATTTCGCGATGTCGGCATTCGGCTTGCCCTCCGCGATCAATTGCACAATCTCCCGCTCGCGTTCGGTCAACGGATCTGCGCCGTCCCCTTCCATAAGATGCCGCCGGTAGTCGTCGACAAGGACGTTGGCGATCGAGGGAGAGAAATAGGTCTCCCTTCGCGCCGCCGCCTTGCTCGCCGACAGGAGTTCGGTGCCAGCGGAGCGCTTCAGCACACAGCCAATTGCGCCGGCCTGCAAGATCTGCGTGAGATATTGCCGGCGTTCGTGCATGGTGAGGATGACCACCTGCACATCGGGGAAGCGTCGCCTGATCTGGCGAGTCGCGTCCAGTCCGTTGAGATTGAGCATGGCAATATCCATGACTACCACCTGAGGATGGATCTTTTCCACCATCTCCAGCGCTTCTCGCCCATCGCCTGCTTCCCCCACTACACGCACGCCTTGCTGCGCCTCGATCACCAACCGGAGTCCCTCTCGAAACATGGCGTGGTCATCCACCAACAACACGGTGACATCGCCGAAACTTGGATTCTTCATTGGACGGCGCTCGCGAGCACTGGGCTGGGCGGCGCCGAGGCGAAAACAACAGGAACGGTGGCAATGATTCGCGTACCTCGTCCTGGAGCGGAGTCTATGGTCACTTGCCCACCGACCAGCGCGGCACGTTCACGCATGCCGAGCAGTCCAAGCCCTCCTTTCGCCTCGATTGCATCTGTGCCTTGCAGAGAGAATCCTCGGCCGTCGTCCGCAACCGTCAGGTGAGCCAATGACCCGGAGATGGAGAGTTCGACGTGGATGGTCGTTGCCCTACCGTGCTTCCGGCTATTCACCAGCGCTTCCTGCGCGATGCGGAACAACCCGACCTCGATGTCAGATGCCAAGCGTCCAAGCTGTAGGCCGTCAGTTACGATCGCAACCCGAGTGCCGGAAACCTTTTCGTGGTCTTCGGCCAGCAAGCTCAGGGCGGAAGCAAGTCCTACATCGTCCAGGATTGTGGGCCGAACATCGTGGGCGGGGGCCCGCACTCCATCGAGCGTCCGGATGGCTATAGCTCGACTTCGTGCGAGGGCTGCCCTCAGGGATTCGGCTTCCACGGGAACGTACTGGTCACACAGCTCGAGTGTGACGAGCAGCATTGACAGAGACTGGGCGGTTTCGTCGTGGAGGTCACGCGCTATCCGCTTGCGCTCCTCCTCCTGGGCTTGGAGAACCCCAGTCGCCAACTCGTGAGCATGGGACTCACCGGCGATCTCCCGCTGGTGCCGCCCGATGGTGCGAAATACCCATGACGTGAAGGGTACGCTGAAGACCGCCAGAAGGCCAAGGATGATCGCGATATGGGCGGCCGAGTCGTTATCGAAACGCGCATGCAGCAAAAAGACGCTGAGCAACTCGACCAGCAGCAGATAGACGATCGGGATAGCAACCGACGCGAGCCAGAGTCTTCTCATTTCGATTTCCCCTTTCGCCCAATAAATGTGTTCTCGATTACCCGTTCAAAGTTGAGCTGTTTCCCGGCAGTCACCCCATGAGACCAATCCTAACGCCGGACAGTTCCATTGTCACTACTCTGCAACCGGTCCCTGATCTAGTAGCCAAGTCGCCAGAAATATACTCTTTAGCGGGTATGGTCACGCACTGTTTCGACCCGTAGAGTGGAAGCACGCCGGGAAATCCAGGCGAGAATTGGTACCGGGAAGGGGGAAAACGTCGTGACGACCGGGCTGCCAGCATCAAACGCTGGACCTTCCACTGGCGGACCGTACGCGCCCTGTTGCGGCGGCGGCAGCGGCGACCAGTACTACAACGGTTGGTGGCACGGCTGGGTGAAAGTCACTTCGTGCGCGACGGTCAATATCAAAACCATCCCACAAGTGGGATGCGCATTGTGGCACACATCGGCTTCGTTCTACTACATCTACAACGGCGCGAGTGTCTGGCTCCAGGGTACCGTCGACTGCCAGAGCGATGCGCTATCTGTTGTTCTCACCATCCACCCCTGCGACTGGTATGGTGTGGGCGGCAACGGATCGGGCTACATGGGCGGCGGAAACAACTTTCACCTCGATGGCGGAGTCGTCGGCGGATTCTCGGTAGGGTCGATTTACGGAACGCAGCGCGCCTATATCACCAACACAGGCAGCGTGACCCCTTGGGGGCAATACGAAAACCACTGCGCTGACTGGTACTCGGGTACCTGCTAGCTAGCTCCTCGCGAGCTTAGAATGGGAGGAGAGGAGGCGATGCCTGAATGCGCGCGCCTCTCCTCCCTGTATGACTCAATGGGTAGCGCCCAAAGAAAGGGCAACGAATGACCTCCAACCGCGAAGATCTCCGTGACGAACTGCTCGCCATGGTACGGGCAGGGCGCGAACTGCCGGCAGCCAGCACCGAAGACCTGGTCGATAACTTTCTCCACGACGCTGGCGCTGACCTTCTCAAGCAACAGGAGAACACACCGTCGCCGGTTCCCGGCGCGTCAGGGCGCAGAGGAGGGGAGTGGGTCGAGTTAGGAAGCGGAATCGCATCAGCTCTCTGCGGCCTTACTGCCCTGGTCTACTTGCTGAATAGCATGCGACTTGCCGCCATAGGAAACTTTTTTGGCCCGCATTCGAGTACGGATATAAGCAATTTGACTGCTTCCACCTTGCAGCATGGTGTGGTACTGATGCTTGTGCCGGTGGTCGTTTTCGCCTTGACTGTCGCATTCCACGCAGTGCACGGGGGGAGGAGGATTTTGATCTTGCTCGCACTGTCCACTGCTGTGGTGGTGGTCGATGTCGGCTTGACCGCAGTGTTTCCGGTCTTTGATTTACCTGCTATCCTGCAGGTTACAAGCTTATACGGCGTCGTCTCCCCTGGTGTGTTCACGACGCTTCAGGTGGTTTCCGGGGTACTTGCGGTTGTCGCCTGCGGCGCCGCTTTTGTTCGCAGCCTGCCAGATCGGGCGAGCCATCGACGAACAGGGGAAGCGCGGGGCCTGCCGTTGCATTCACTGCATCGCTGCCCTCGTGCCATCATGCGAGGGAGATGACGGAGCGAAGTCCGTCTTCCCTCTGAGCCGACAGCGGGGCGCGGTGCTCGGTCGCAACGCAGCAACCGAGCAC
>JBPCKK010000049.1:0-11240 GCA_051004335.1 Chloroflexota bacterium | reverse complement strand
GACCGATGCACTGGGCGTGCGTCTCTCTGGGCGGAAAGTCGGTGGACCTGAGTCATCATCTCCCGTTCGTCTTGTTGACTCGCGACTCACCCTTCGATGTGGTTCATGATCACGGGTCGGGTTACATGCGATGGCTGCGGTGCGGCGTGAGAGTTGCCCACTTCCACAGCGACCCCGGATTTTCCGGGGACCGGAAGGAACGTTTTCACTTGGCACCTACCGACTTTGCCACCATCTGCCGGCACACAGATGTGCGGGTAGCCGTCAGTCGGTTCGTCGCGGCGGAAATAGAGCGCGGCATGGGTCAGCAGCAAGCCGTGCATATTGTGAGCAACGGGGTTGATACCGACTTATATACTCCCGAGACTTGGGCGGCCACGCGGACAGATCTTCGTCAATCATGGGGCATCGGTGACCAGGAGACCGTTTTCCTATTTGCCGGCGCCCTGACACGTAGCAAGGGGCTCATACCGCTGGCACACGCGTTCAACTCAATTTTCAAGACCGTGCCCTCAACGCACCTTGTCATTGCCGGCTCCGATCGACTCTGGGGAAACACGGTCACGCGCTCTACCAATTCAGACGAGCTGGAAACGGAACTACGCCAACTCCTCGAGACCTCTTTAAAGTCCTCGCACGTTCACTTTCTCGGCAAAGTACCCCTCATGCACATGCCGTCTCTCTACGCCGCCAGCGACGTGGTGGTAGTCCCCTCGATCTGCCGGGAAGGCTTCGGGCTGGTGGCATTGGAGGCGATGGCCGGCTCGCTTCCGGTGATTGCCTCCCGCGTCGGGGGACTACCCGAGATAGTCAACGACCAAATGGGACTTCTGGTTGAGCCAGGAAATGTCGACCAGCTGGTGAGCGCCATGCTCCACCTGGCATCCGATCCGGAGCTGCGAGCCTTACTGGGCGAGAGCGGCAGACAAGAAGCGCGCCGTTATTCATGGCTACGGGCCGCAGAGCAACTCGATGGTATCTACCGAACACATATGCCCAGTGGCGTACCGCATGTGGCCGCGCAGTAAGGGCGTTACGGGCGGAGAGTCCCGGCGCATCCTTCCCTCACCCTCTCGGCGACGGCTGCCAAGGCGAGCTGTCCTGTTCGGCGTGCTCAGTCTCTCGGCCGTCATGCTGACGCCCTCCCGTATCGCCGCCTCCGGCATGCCTCAGGCCGCTACGCCAAAAACCTGGCACGGAACCATCGCTGGAGTGCCCACCTGGATCACCGTTGTCGCCCATGGCCATGACATCGTTCGGCGCGCCGGCTCCTGGTGGACGTGGGGAAACACCTCCACCGACACCTATCTATTTGCCTTCCGTCACCCGCGTAACGTGCGCCTGATCCTTGCCTTCGAGCGGCAACCGAATGGCTTGCCCCAGGCGCGGCTGTTCCTGAATCAGGCGGGCGCCGCGCCGCTGGCCTATACATCCTCCGGTACTGGCGTGCAGATTACTACTGACGGCGGAAATCCCTACCTCACCATTCGCGCGGCCGGTGGACCTTGGCTGATTCACCATGTGACCAACTACAATCTGCGACTGTCGCTGGATGGGCCGTCGGAGTATGGCCCTCGTGCCGCCCGAACAGACGGTCAGACCGATGTTCAGATTCGGGTCGGTGGAGGAACTCACGGCGTCCCACGGTGGGAGACGGACCGGCTGGTCTTCGATCCCTCCCCAACCTCGGGCTATATTCGCTTTGGCGCGTTTCAGCGGCTGCCCGGAGCTCCACGGTTTAGAGTGGCACGGCCGATCATGCCATCCTTCCCGTACCTCGGCATCGGCAGGGCGCACCCGCACTGGTTCGTGGAAAACCCGAACCCCCTCTACTACGATCTGAACTCCTCATCATTCAACCGACACCCATTTGTCGGGTTTGAGAACGCCGGCACCTATAGCCTCACGTCCCTAACACTACCTCCGCGAGTCGATTTCGAGTCTCCATTTCTCTTCACGAACTTCGCTCCCGGAACGCGAGAGGCGCAGTTGGTTATCCGTGCGGAGAGCTTCCCGCATGGTGACCTATTAGGTCCACAACCCCGCACACTTCCCCGATCAACCTTCCGCATGTCCTGGACAGACTCGCGCTCCAACCTGTGGGAGTACAGCCTGGATGTGGCCGGCATGGTTCCCACTACGCGGACGATCCACCTCGGTGATTCCCGGTTCCTGGGAATTCCACCGCGCGCAACCGCCGGCTGGGTTGCGCACCACAGCTGGCCCCTGGTCACCTTTGTTCAGGCGGTTCACGGCTATTCCGGCTCGGAGGGAATCTATGCGTATAGCGCTCAGGCCAACGACAATTGGGGATGGCTCGGCGGCATGGCGAACCATCCCGCCCACTATCTATCGCATCCTCCGCTGCCTCAGCCTCCGGCACTCACGGCGGCCACCGATCCTCGTGCTCTTCCCGTCGGGTTTCGGGGGGAGTATAGCCAGGCATACTTCCGCATTCCCATGCTCTATGCCAGCCCGATCGATGCCCACCTCCACCTTCTCTATGGCCACGGAGGATGGTGGAATCTTGGCGAGTGCTGGGCACTAAATTCCAGGAGCGTGGGACACGGCCCATATATCAACTCCTGGGTTTTGCACCGCCTCACCCGAGCACCAGGGTGCCGGCGAAAGACCCGGACAAGTCTTCGCCAATCCCTGTACGCGCTGGGCGGCTACTTCCTCTTTAGCGGCCCGCAGGGCGCCAATATCCAGCTCTCCAGACCACCCTCCAGTGCGTTTCGCGTAGTGCCTCCAACTACCCGCTCATCATGGTTGGAGTTCAGCCGTCTCACGGCTCGATATCAACTGGGGCGCGATCCCCGAAACCTGCGCAGCTGGTTGCGGGCCTTTCCCGGTCCTTCTGTGGCAATCCATCCGGCACAGCTCAAAGTCCTGCGCAGCACTCACTCCACCCTTTCGATCCTGCTATCGGTGCCGGCTCACGCTCGTACTGTGTTGAACGGTAGCCGGCAGTATCTCCCAGCACTCTCTAGCCGATCGGGCGTCTATTTGCTTACCTATCGCGTTAGCCAACGGAGGTGGACTGTCCAGCAAGAGGATCACACGCACCTCGCTGCCGTGCTGCATATGCAGCCCGCTACTACCTACCCGTCGAAAAACATTGCTGCAGTCCCGATTCGAGTTACCTCCCGTCCGCCGCCCGCGTCGATGTTGCGACTCAGCATTGACGGGCGCACACAGGAAGCGTCTGTGGGGCTCATTGTGCTGTTCCTGACCCTCGGCTGCTACCTACTCTGGAGGCGCGTCCTTGACCTCATGTGAAGGCGTTCGTGACAGTGAGGACCACGTCTTCCTATCACCACACTTCGACGATGCAGTGTTGTCGTGCGGCGGTCTCATTCACAGACTTGTTCGTCTCCAAAAGGGAGTGCGTGTGGTGACGGTATTCGGCGGGAGCCCGGAGGACAGCTTCGAATCGCCCTTAGCTGCTCAACTGCGGGCAGAGTGGAAAGTCGCTGATCCGGTGACCCAGAGAGCGAACGAAGATCGGCGCGCTCTGACTTCACTCGGCGTTTCCCACTTCACACAATGGTCGTTCCGCGACGCCGTCTACCGCTCCACCGAGCACGGGCAGCCACTCTACGCCTGCTGGGAGGAGGTATTCGGAGCGGTGGCCCGCGCTGATTCGACGGAGCGGCGGCTGGCAATCGAAATCGACGAGTGGTTGGCATCGATGTCACGCCACGTCGCCCTGTATGTCCCTCTCTCCCTGGGCCACCACGTCGACCACCAGATCCTCTTCCGTCTCGGTCTTCAGTTGCGGACGCGCGGTCACACGATCCACTTTTATGAAGACTGGCCCTACGCCGACGCTTATAGTCAGTCACTCGATCCGGCGCCATGGACCGACTGGAGCGTGAGCGTCGACATCAGCGCCAAGTCGAGGGCTGCAGTCACATATACGTCGCAACTTCCCACGCTAGGCGGGTCAGCGCGAGCAGTGCGGCGGCGTCTCGAGAAACACGCCTATAGTGCGAGTGGCAGTTCTCCGCGTGAGCGCTACTGGACTCTGCCTGTCCCGGTCGCGCGGAAGTACATGCGGCACGGCGAAGCACCGAATCTGCCCTTCACCCACCGCTCCAACCCGGCGAGAGGCCGTGGCGTCCTTCTGCCCAACCTCACGCGCCACAGCGTCGACGCGATCCTTCCACCGGCGAGCGGCACGTGCCTCGAATTTGGCGTCCAAGACGACCGACACCGCGCACTCGTGGAGTCGAAAGGGTATAGCTGGCGGAGTGCCAATCAAGCAGTTCTGGATGGTGACGCGGACGCGGCACCGTATCCCGTGGGTTCACCGGCATGCGCCACCGCGGCAGTCGCTATCTGGAGATCCCATGATCTGCACACCCAGCCGGAAGCTATCATCGCCGAGGCGGCACGCGTCCTCATGCCGGGGGGAGTTTTCTGCGCGGGCATGCCGGCAATTCGGGAGTATGGTAGGCGATCGCCACATACCGCCGAATTAGCCGCTCTGGTTCGGATTTTGCGCCGGCAGGGCTTCCGTGATATCGAGATCCGTTCTCTCCTGCCCGGTGCTCTCCACACGCTCAATGACAAACTCCGAGCCCTGCTCCCGCGACCGTTCGGCGCCGGGTTAGCGCTCATGGTCAGCGTCGTTTGGCTGTCCGCTCTCCAATTGCGTTCACTGCAGCGGCGCCGCTTCGACAATTCGAGCGGGGCTGTTGTATTTGTAGCGAGGAAGGCAGCACGCGATTACCCTTGATGAGGCCGACAACGCCCGGGTGAACCGCTCAGCAGTGTCTCTGAGCACGCTCTGGCTCGCGCTCACCGTGGGCCTCCTCTATGCAGCGTACTTTGTGCTCCGGTACGGTGGTCTGTGGACTGAGAACGACACCAGCGTGTTCTCGCTGGTGGGCAGTCAGACGGTGCAGACGGGGAACGCACTCTTTTCCCAGCAATATGCCCACGGCTTCGGCTATCCAGCATGGATGGCCAGTCTCTCCCTTCTCACCGGACTGCCCGTACCGGTTCTCAACACAGTTGTCCTGCCCTACGCCGGCGCTACCCTTCTGGTGCTCACTGCGTTCCTGGCGTACCGATCCTTGCTCGGCTCCGTCCGCGCCAGCCTCGTCGCTGTCGCTCTGCTCTTCGCCGTTCCGGATCTTATGTTCTCCGTTCTCCGGGGCAACCATGAGAAACTCACTATCGTCCTGATGCTTGCCGCGCTCTATGCACTTTTCAAGGGATTCGCGGCCATGGAGCGAGGTAGTAGCGCGCATTTTGCCGTCTGGGTGCTGCTCTTCTATGCGCTCGTCTTCACCAATGCCACGGTGAACGACTACTTCGCCTCGACGTTCGCTCTCGCCTCCACGCTCACTCTCGCCTCCGCGGCGATGCTCTCTCGGCACGCCGGCGGCGTCTCGCGCCGAGCGATGCTACGCTTCGCTCTCAGCGTGGCCGTGTCCTGGCTGTTGGTCTGGTTCGTCATACTTTTTGTCTTTCCGCCCGCGGCTCAAGACGTTCGTTTGCTGGCTACGGTCGGTGACCGGATACGCAGCCTTTTCCTCACCCTACAAGCGTCGAGCAATCCGTACTCCGCGCCGGCTCAACAGTGGGCAACGCCGTTGATCTCCGCGGTATTGGCTGTATTTCGCTGGATTCTGTTCGCCGGCTCCTTCGCTGTCTGGATTGTTGCCCTCTGGCCCATCGCAATCCGCCGGAAGCCTGCATCGCTGGGCCGGCTCTTTCTGCTCTCCCTCTATGGAGCGTTCGGCCTGATCGTTGCCGTCTCGATCCCGGTTGACTTCACCAACTTGTACGCCGGCACGAACCTCGAACTGCGCAACTTCACCCCCTTCGCACTGCTGGTCGCTCCGCTTCTCGCCACGTTTCTGGATAAACGCCTTCCCGTTGCAAGACCGATCCGAGTCCTGCCGGCAAGACCCAAACACCGGATCTCGTGGGTGCTGGTGGGTGTGGCGTTCTCCGGCGTCGTCCTCCTTGGCCTGCTGAAGGGCACACTGGATCCCATCGTCTCCAATCAGTGGCTGTTCTACAGCGCTGCGGAGCACCAGAGCCTCACTGCCTTCGCTCGCATGTCAGCCGGCGGTTTCATATGGACGGGACCAGATAACCGCTTGCCCGACGTGGTAACTGCATCATCACTCGCTAATCGAGGCGACAGTCAGGTCGCTGCGTTCGCAGTGCAAATCCAGGAGCGCGACTGGCTTCGCTCGCCGCAGATTGTGGCTAGCGCCAGGAGCCAGCGATTCCCGATCCCTCCGTACAACAAACAGAATAGGATCTACGACAACGGCGGAGCCCAAATCTATCGTAAGCAACCGCGCACGCCGTTTCAGAATTAAGCGATCTACCTACTCCCCGTGTAAATCACGCGCTCATACACATCCAGAGTCCGCCTCGCCACCGTTTCCCAGCTGACCTCCCGCACACGTTCGAGCCCACGTCGCGTGAGGTCTGATCGGAGTTGCGGGCACGCCGCCACGTACCGCATTGCCACCGCCAACTGCTCGGTATCGGTAGGATCGATCAACAGCGCGGCGTTCCCCGCCACTTCGGGCAACACGCTTCGATTGGACGTAATCACGGGCGTGCCACACGCCATGGCTTCCAGCACCGGCAAGCCGAAACCCTCCTCCAGACAGGGGAAGACGAAGCCGAGCGCGTTGGCGTAGAGACTGGGCAGATCGGCGCCGGGCATAAAGCCCAGGAGTTGCACGTGTTCCAGGAGACTGCGATCAGCGCAGACGTTCCGCAGCCATGCTCTATCGGTCGGACTCCAGGGGCCGGCAATCAAGAGGCGTGCATCCGGACAGGAGCGACGCATAAGCCGCAGCGCGTGCAGGAGGCGATCGAGGTTCTTATTCGTAGCCCGTCCACCCACGAAGAGAAAATATGGAAATACGCCAGCAAAGCGACCATGACCTCGGATCGGTCGATATCGATTGGTGTCAACTCCCAGCGGGATGGCGGTGATTTTCTCTGATGGAAGACGCAGGAGTTCGGTGGCATCCTGTCTCGCCCGCGCACTGATGGCGATGATGTGGTTAGCCCGGGCAAGCTTATGGTGATAATACACCCGCCAGCGGACGTCGCTGAGGCGCTGCGACAGATTCCTAGCTGTTGCCGCCTCTCTGATCCAGGTGCAATCGTACAAGGTGGCGATGGTCGGCGTTCCGGCTGCCGCCACCAGGCCGTTGAAGTCCGTGGCATGAAATAGCGCCGGTCGCTCATGGTGGATGGCTCGGCGCAGAAACCACTCGTTGTACAACCAGTAAATCTGCGCGGGTCGGTGGCCGCGCCGTCCCTCAACAGCGCGTGACCGTATCTCAGCCGGCAGCTCTTCCCGGCCGGCACGTGCCGTCACGAATCGAACGCGGTCGGGTTCCAGTCGCGCCATGTGCTCGGCCAGATGGCGCAGATATGTTCCCACTCCGCGTTCGCGATGCTCCGATTGGAGTGGCGTGGCGTCGATAAGGATTCGTCCACCCTTTGTCAGCGCAGCACCTCCTCGTACACGCGGGCCGTCTCCCGAGCCGTCCGCTCCCAGGTGAACGTCGACGCACGCGCTCTCCCCCATTGCGCCAGGTCGCCGGCCAGCGTCGGGTTCTCGAGGATAGTCCGCATAGCGCCGGCGATCGCCCCTACGTCGAACGGATCGACCGCGATGCCCGCATCACCCAGCACCTCGGGCAACGAGGATGCCGTAGAGGCGATTGCCGGAGTCCCGTGTGCCATCGCCTCAAGCACCGGCAAGCCAAAGCCTTCGTAGAGTGAAGGAAAGACCAGCGCGGTCGCGTTGGCGTACAGTCGGTGGAGCGTCTCATCGTCGACGAACCCCGTAAGGTACACCGACTCACCGAGCGAGCGCGCCGCTACCAGCGTCTCGTCCGCCCACCACTTCTCCGGTCCCACGAGTACCAATTTCACCTCCTCGTGCTCGACCAGTAGCCGGCGAAACGCAGCCAACAGACGAGGTAGGTTCTTGCGCCGTGTCAGCGCGCCCACCACCAGAAAATAGGGACAACGCAACCCATACCGCATTGCCAGCCAAGAGCGCTGGGTCCTCCATGCCATCAACTGATCGTCCGCATACCGCTGTACCCCCGGATAGGCAACCTGGATCTGGCACGCCGGCAATTTCACCGTCCGAATCAAGTCCCGGCGTGCGCTCTCACTGTCAGTAAGAATTGCGTCGGCCGTCCATCGGGTCATAGGGATCAGGGTGCGGAAGACCAGTTGAGTAAGCAGCGGCTGCGTCCTGGGATACACGTGCGGGATCGCGTCGTGGATCGTGACCACCCGGCGCACTCCTCGCCGCGGCGCGGCGAACGGTGCGATGCCACAGGGATCATGCAGAATGTCGAGGCAAAGGGACTGAGCCGCCGCGGCCAGAACCGCCGATCCCCAGGCCAGTACTCCCGGCAGCCGCCTGAGACTGGGAACTGAATAGGTCGGAAAATCGCGATACCACGGCAGCGACGACTCCGGATAGGGGTTGAGCAGAACAATCTCCAGGCACAGATTCACCTGGCGCAACGCGTAGGTAAGCTCAACCGCATAGCGTCCGATCCCGGTGAGTTGATCCGCCATGCCATAGGTCAGAAACCCTACCCGCACAGGATTTCCTCTGCAATGTTGTCTCCGAGAGCGGTATACTGTTGCCAGTTCAATGAGGTAGCTCGCTCAGTATGGTAGTAACCACAATTGCAACAGAGGTCGAGACCTCGGTCAACAGGGTGGGCAGCTTCATCCTGATCCTGCTGATTGCCGCGCTGATCGTCAAGGAGATTGCCGGCCACTCGGGGAACGCTCGCTATCTTCCCCTGGCCAAGGGGATGAATATCGCAATCCTGCCTCTGTCGATCGCCACCGGCTTTGTCCTCGTGCACCAGTTGGCGGCCATCGGCTCCTAGACCGTTCGGCGGCGCAAGTGCCCCCATTACCGCATGATCCAGTAGCGAATCCAAAGCTGCCGCAGCGGATGTTCCCCCCGATAAAGTGTGAACCGCACGAATTCGCGTCTCGTCGGGGCATTTGCCGGCAGCACGATGCTCTCGATCCACTCGTGATGAGGCGCAACCCTCACCTGCCGCTCGTCCAGCATGCGGGAGCGCGCGTCAGATTCCACAAGACGGTACGACAGACGCTGATCTGTCGGATTATTCAGCCGTAGCGTGAGCAGGTGTGGCCTGCCTATCCGGACTTTAAACGGATAGCCGGAGAACTGACCGGATGAATTCGTGATAACGAACTCGGGGGCGACCGCCCGTGTGTTGGCGCCCACGATGAGCCAGGTACTGATTCCCAGACTCATGGCAACGACGAGTGTGATATACGGCCATCTCCCGGACGGCACGCGCGGTCGGTACGCCTGGCCCGGCAACTGCATCTCCCGTCGGATTGCCGCGGCGACGGCCAGAACCAGCGTGGCCCCGCTCAGCGTTATGGTGACGCTGGCCGCGCTGAGTCGGATATGTGCTTCGCTGAGCAGCAACGCGGCGACGATCACCATGACAATGCTGAGCACCAGGCTCAATCCCCATCGCTCCACTTCGTCCAGATCGTCTGAACGAACGAACAGCACGCTCACCAGCGCATACCCAGGCAGTACAAAACCCAGCAACAATCCCAAGACAACGCTCAAGACCGTGGGAAAGTTCGGCGCCAGCCAGTTGTTGAGGGTTAGGCCGAGCCCGAGGAGACACGTGCTCCATAAGTCCCAGCTACCGGTGAGAGTTCGTTGCGGGAGTTCGCGTCTATCGGATTCCACGCTCGGCACAGTTGGCGTGGCGATTGCTTGCATCTAATGAAGGTCCAACCAAAGGCCACAGATACTGATAGGGCTAACCACTCCTCAGGAGAACAGGGTAGATACGCGCTCTTCCACCCTTATTCCGCCACGTCTTCTACGTTCTCGAGACGGAATGAGGCTGCTCCATAAAAAGAGGAGGCCGCTTGAGCCGGCCTCCCCCTGATGGCGACACGCATAATCAGTGCCGCTTTCCCAATCAGCTTAGTC
This sequence comes from Chloroflexota bacterium, assembly GCA_051004335.1. GTDB lineage: Bacteria > Chloroflexota > UBA5177 > UBA5177 > UBA5177 > CAVSUG01. The sequence goes on along the minus strand of JBPCKK010000049.1, from coordinate 1,216 downwards.
TTTGGTAATTCGATTCGCCGCGTCCGTGAGGCGACCGGCGCCTGACTTGAAACTGTGGCCCTCAACATCCTCGTCGTCCGACTGGGCCACGCCTTCACCAAGGCGGTTGGCCGACTCGGTCAACCGGCTGTTGGACTCGCTCAGTCGGGAATTAGCCTCGGTCAAACGGTGGCCCTCGACATCCTCGTCATTCTCGTCCGTTTGAATGTTCTTATCCTCGGTCATCTCAGTACCTCTTTCTTTGAAACTTCGGTGGCTCAACTGCCTACAGTCACACTATGCACCCTTTAGCGCTTTGGTGCTATGATCTGCGTCACACTTTTCAGTCTAATTTCGTGCTGTATTCACGGAGCAAGCGGGCGTCAAGGATGTGAATGTGCCCTCCATCCAGGGAGATGACCTGCTCATCAACCAGGAAACCGAGATGCTTATTGACACTCTCGCGTGTTGTGCCGATCATACTAGCCAGCTGCTGCTGGGTGATACGGAAATGTCCGGTGTCTTCCGTCCTGGCCTCAGTAACCTGCTCGCCTAACTTTAAGAGTCGACTTGCAAGTCGACTCCGAACATCGAGCAGTGCAATTTCATCCACCAGGTCAGTGCAGCGCCGGAACTGGCGCACTATACTCTCCAGGCAGAGCAGCACCGCTGTTGGATGCGCTTCTAGGAAGGCCCGAAAGCTGCTGCGACCGAGAAAAAGTACAGTCGATCGTTCGATGGCGGAGGCTCCAGCGGAGCGCGGTTCCCCATCAAACAGCGCCAACTCGCCAAAATAATCGCCTGCCTCACACATTGCCAGGATCAACTCATCGCCATCCGGGCCTTGCCGGCTGATACTCACATGGCCATGGGTAAGTATGTACAGGCCATCACCAGGGTCACCCTGGGAGAAGATAATCTCGCCCCGGGTGAACTGCCTCTCCTGCATCTGGTGCGTGAGCGTCTCCAGCGCTGCTACCGGCAACTGCCGAAACAGAGTTACGGTCGCCAGGACGGGTGTAGCGGTTTCCATGCCCATCGGTTCTCCGTGCACGCCGCTGAGAACACGTGTCACTGACTTTATATGGTGATGGAGCTCAATGTCAAAGAGCATCGTCCTCTCTTTTCAACTCGAGCCGCTCGCTGTACTATGAGCATCAGCAAGGGGTGGTACTCATCAAAGAATTACGTGCTGTTCTCGGTAACCGCAACCTGGGCCTGTTGCTCTCCGGCCGGC
>JBPCKK010000048.1:0-25048 GCA_051004335.1 Chloroflexota bacterium | reverse complement strand
GTCCAAACGTTTCGTACGCGGAACGCTGCCGGTGCCGCCACAGGTGGGACACAGTTGATCCTTCACCAGCCCGCTGCCCTTGCAGGTTGGGCAGGGTTGTGGCTGTTGGATTGTGAAGCCCCGTTCGACTCCGGCAAACGCCTCCGCCAGCGTGACATCGACCGGCTGTTCGACATCCCCGCCGCGTTGCGCCGTTTCGGCAGGGCGACTTCGATTGCGTCCAAACATCGACCCAAGATCGAATTCGAATCCACCAGTCTGCTGCGTGGTCCCGCCACCTTGCCCGAAGAGTGTTTCAAAAAAGTCACTGAAGTCCGCCGCGCCCGCGCCGGAGGTATAGGTGTATCCGCCGGCTCCCGGCTGTCCGCTCGGGGCATAGCGCTTCTCCCAGTCGGGACCAAGCGTGTCGTATTTTTTTCGCTTCTCGGGATCGGTCAAGACAGCCTGGGCCTCGTTGATCTCCTTGAACTTCGCCTCCGCCGTTGTATCGCCCGGGTTTACATCCGGGTGATACTTGCGCGCAAGCTTACGATAGGCGCTCTTTATGTCCTTGGCGGATGCATTCTTGCCGACTCCCAGAATCGTGTAATAGTCTTTGTATTCCATCATTCGTCACCCGAATGGAGCCGGCCGCGAGGGCCGACTCCATCATAAATCTGGCGGGCGCAACGCGCCCGCGACGCGTTACCGAGTAGCTGAATTCCCATGCACGCTGACGATCACCTGCGCCGGGCGTAAGACCTGGTCCTTATAGGTGTAGCCCTTGCGTACTACCTGGACAACGGTTTGATCCGGCACGCCGGCATCATTGACCGACTGAATAGCTTCCTCGAGGTGCGGATCAAATGGTTGCCCCACCGCCTCAATGACCTGCACGCCTTCCTGCGACAACAACTGGTCCAGTTGGTATTGCGTTAGTCGCACGCCCTCCATGAGGCCCTCCCCATTCTGGGATGCCTCACCGTATTGCAGGGCACGTTCTAGGTTGTCCTTCACGCTCAGCAGTTTGCGCAGCATATCAGTACGGGACGCATCGATGCGTTCCGCCGATGTGCGCTCCAGACGTTTCTTGTAGTTTTCCGTATCGGCGCGCAGCCGCAGATATTTGTCCTCTGCCGCGGCCAGTTCCTGGCGAGTTTCCGCCAGCAGTGTCTCGGGGTTATATGTGTCGTCCATCGCGGCACTTGCCGAGGCCTCGGTCTCCTCGCGGGGATCTGCCTGGGCCATATTCACACCGCCGTCGTTGGTTTGATTGCTCTGCTCCGTCACTTGTACCCTCACTTAAACGTTTGGGAGCGGCTCGTGAGCCGCTCCCACCGTCATCTAGCTCTCGTCGCTGGAGCGGAACTCGGCATCGACCACATCTTCGTTGTCCGGCCGCCCGGCGGAGTCCGGACCGGGCTGACCCGCGCCGGCTCCAGCGCCCGCGCCGGCCGCTGCCTGGCTGTAGATGGCGGATGCAACCGGCGCCCATGCCTGTTCCAGGTGCTCACGCGCGCTTCGAATACTGTCAACGTCACTGCCCTTCAGGGCTTCGCGTAGCGCTGTCAATGCGCTCTCGACGTTTTCCTTGTCTGTACCCGAAATCTTGTCCTCGGCGTCGCGCATTGCCTTCTCGGTGCTGTAGGCCAGCGTGTCCGCCGCGTTGCGCTCCTCGGCCACGGTTCGCGCTTCGGCATCCTGCTGCGCATTTTGCTCCGCCTCCCGTACCATTCGATCAATATCCGCGGAGGTGAGATTGGTCGACGCGGTCACCTTCACGCTCTGCTCGCGCCCGGTGCCGAGATCCTTGGCATGCACGTTGATAATGCCGTTTGCATCGATATCGAAGGTCACTTCGATCTGCGGCATCCCGCGCGGGGCCGGTGGAATGCCCTCCAGTCGGAATCGTGCCAACGTCATGTTGTCGCGGGACATTGGTCGTTCGCCCTGCGTCACATGGATGTCCACCGCCGTTTGATTGTCCTCAGCGGTACTGTAGACTTCACTCTTCGCGGTTGGAATCGTGGTATTCCGTTGGATGAGAACGTTGTTCACACCACCGAGAGTCTCGATGCCCAAGGAGAGCGGCGTCACATCGAGTAGCACCACATCCTTCACGTCACCCATGAGGACACCGGCCTGAATAGCAGCGCCGACGGCGACCACCTCGTCCGGATTCACTCCCTGGTGGGGATCCTTGCCCGCAAGTTTCGTGACCAGCTGTTGAATAACCGGCATACGGGTGGAACCGCCAACGAGCACTACCTCGTCAATATCCTTCTCCGTAAGCTTGGAATCCTCTAAGGCACGCTTGAAGGGGCCGACACAGCGCTGCGTCAAGTCATCAGTCAGTTCTTCGAACTTCGCGCGGGTAAGCGTCTTGATTAAGTGTTTTGGGCCATTCTGGTCAGCGGTGATGAACGGAAGATTGATTTCCGTCTGCACCACGCTGGACAGTTCGACCTTGGCTTTCTCCGCCGCCTCAAGCAGGCGCTGGAGCGCTTGCTTATCCTTGCGGAGATCGATGCCCTCTTCCTGTTGAAACTCGCCGGCTACCCAATCAACGATCCGACGGTCGTAGTCATCGCCTCCGAGGTGCGTGTCGCCGGCAGTTGACTTCACCTCGAATACGCCATCGCCGACCTCAAGCACCGACACGTCAAACGTGCCGCCGCCGAGGTCAAAGACCAAAATAGTTTCCGCTTGCTTCTTGTCCAGCCCGTACGCCAGGGAAGCCGCGGTAGGCTCGTTGATAATGCGCAGGACTTCGAGACCGGCAATAGCGCCGGCGTCTTTGGTGGCCTGTCGTTGACTATCGTTGAAATAGGCGGGAACAGTGATGACGGCCTGCGTGACCGGTGTCCCCAGATACTTCTCGGCGTCTGTCTTTAATTTGCACAGAATCATCGCCGAAATTTCTTGCGGCGTGTAATTTTTGCCGTCGATGGACACTTTCTCGTTGGTGCCCATCTCGCGCTTGATCGAGGCGATAGTGCGCTCTGGGTTGACCACTGACTGGCGCTTGGCCAGCTGCCCAACCAGCCGTTCGCCCGTCTTGGTGAAGGCGACGACCGACGGTGTCAGGCGACTGCCTTCCGCGTTCGGCACGACGTTGGGCTCCCCGCCCTCCATAACGGCTACTACTGAATTTGTAGTGCCAAGGTCGATACCTACAACCTTTGCCATCTGCATTTCTCCTTTGTTTCCCGATATCCCGATATCCCGAGTTGACTCGTACCTCAGTATACATTCTTGAGCACTACTCTATCAACCCTGCTGAGCGGGCGGTTGACATAGACTAGCGTCTAATAGGGTCAACGGGTCGTCTACAGTGCAGCCTTTGTGCCGGGCGCGGGCGCCACTTTCAGGTGTCGTAAACAACCGTCAGAGAGACACTTGATTGGCGCAGTTGCAGTTCGCCTTGTAGGCGTCACTTGGCGCGTACTACATATCTGGCATGGTCACGACTCTCTCAGCCCGATTCAGGCAGAGTATCGAGCCCCGGGGATCATGGACGATTCGGAGTCCTTCCCAAACACTTCCTTCGATGTCCGTCTGGTACAGCGAGCGCTCGTGCACGGCTGGAGAGGAGGCAGCGCTCCAGATGATGGAAGGGTCAAATTGCGATGCACCGCCCGGAGTGTCGAGAACCTGCAAGGAGTGAAGATTCGGGAATCGGATCAAGAGGTACGGCCAATATGCCACGTCGTCTCCCCACCGGTGGTCAACCAACGGGTCCGCATCGCTGTCCTCGACCCCAACGTCAATGCGCTCCTCATCGACGCTCACATCGAACGGATCCCACTGGATGACTGCCAGCAGTCCGCCACTTCTCCCCAGCCACAGGCCGACCAGATGTGAGTCATGCAACGTGTACTGCCGGAGAAACGTTGGCATGAGCGTCTCTTGCGCCTTGTCCCAGAAGAAGAAATCGTCCACTAGATCCCGCTTGAGCCAGCGGGGGTAATACCCGTGTTGGTACTTCATCTCTCGGAGCGTTACTGATGGGACGGCCACTTCCGATTGAGCCTCGTCCTCAATTGCGGGCCTTACCATCTTTGGCTCGCGTGCGTCGTCGAGGTCCGACTCCTATAGGTCATCCCAGTCGCGGACGCTGGCACTCGCATTCCAAGCGTCCTCCAGAACGTCCGAGACAGTTATCATCCGAGTTCGGGTGCGGGAGAGCGCTACAAACTATTCAACTGCGCGATCGCCATACTGAGCGAGGATCGATTGAAGAACACGTCCTCGTTCCTCCCACGATGGGTAGACCGTCGCCGCCCACTGATCCAGAGCCTTGTGCAGTCGCTCAACGACTCGCTCATCCATAAGTCAGTATGCAACGGCTCGGTAGGTATTCGCCTGCATACCACATCGTGCAGTCTCCAGACGTGGGATCTGTATCACTGATCGGCGGCAGAAGTTAGCGAGGCTGACCGAACAGCAGTCCCCCAATTTGGTTTGCCACGGATGCTGCAACTACGTGTAAAGCATCATGTGGCGAGGTATGCCGCGCCGCCTCGTCCAACAAAGGGCACGACTGTTCTGCATGAGCCACACTGTATACGTACGCCCGGAGCTCACCCACACGGTAGCGGCTGAGCAGATCAAGGGCCTGGGTGAGCGCTTTCGACCTGCCCCTCGCGTGCGGCGCTGAATTCGCCGCCCTCCTGCCACCATCCAGCTCCTTTCCACGAGTCTCCTAGTTACAGGAAAACCGCGGCGGAGCGGCCACCACACCTCGTGGTATGCGCCCTGATACCCGCCCTCTTGGCATCGCCGCCTTGAGGCCCTTCATATCTTGAATCGTCTGGAGCGCCCAGACGCAGCACCAGGGTGAGCGACACCACACGGGTCGGCAGCGGGCCACGAACAAGCACGGCGCGGGAACTTACAATCATGACGCTCCTCCATCCTCCTGGCGTTTTGAGTACTCTCCCTGGCGTCCGGACGCAATGCACCAGTCCTAAACATGGCCCACAGGGAATTTCAAGGGGAAATTACTTCTCCGATGGTGCACACGCCTTGCGTCCGAGGGCGGTTCGCTTTACTTTCGAATCGACCCCGGCCGCCTGCGTTCGGCGGGCGGCAGACCCGGAGGGTACCCCGGTCCGCCCCTACCGGCCCAATCCCAGCGAGACCCGCGGTAGACAAAAAAAGGGAGGCTCCCGATTGGGAGGCTCCCATTCGGGAGCCTCCCTCTTTCAATCTTCGATTAGCCGGCGGGCGCTGATCGTGGGGCCCAGTTCGCGTCCATGGCTGGAAGCAAGATGGTGTCGAAGTGGGCGTACTTCATCATCTCGCCGGGCGAGGCACGCTCGAGCAGGGCCCGCTTTACCACTTCGTCCATGTGGTCCACCGGGATCAGCGTCATTTCGTCGCGAACATCCGCCGGAATTTCTTCTAGGTCCTTGTGGTTCTTGAGCGGAAAGAGAAGGGTGGTGATGCCGGCTCGGTGGGCGGCGAGCACCTTTTGTTTGAGGCCGCCGATGGGCAGCACCCGCCCACGAAGTGTTATCTCCCCGGTCATGGCGATCTCTCGCCGCACCTTGCGGCCGCTGAGCGCACTGATGAGGGCGGTTGCCATGGTGATTCCAGCCGAGGGCCCGTCTTTCGGGATGGCTCCAGCGGGCACGTGAATGTGAATCGAGTGCTCGTCAAACGCGGAGGACTTGATGCCGAGATCCTGAGCACGCGAGTGGACGTATGACATGGCGGCGCGGGCGCTTTCCTGCATCACGTCACCAAGTTGGCCGGTGAGGATGAAGTTGGCCTTGCCGTCCATCAGCGTCACTTCGATCGGGATTACATCCCCGCCCTCTTCGGTCACCACCAGGCCGGTAGCAACTCCGATCTCATCATTCTCTTCGGCCAGACCCCAGGTGAATCGCCCGGACTTCAGGAATTCCGGTACCTCTTCGGGACCCACGCGGACCTCGGAGGCGCCGTTTTCAACAAACCGGCGAGCAAGCTTCCGACAAATTGAAGCGATCTCGCGCTCGAGTTGACGCACGCCGGCTTCGCGGGTGTACTCCCGCACCAGCAGTCGAATGGCGTCGGGGGTAATCTCCAATTGTTCCGGCTGGATTCCATGGTAGGTTCGCTGCTTGGGGACCAGGAAGTTGAGCCCGATCTGGACCTTTTCCTCCTCGGTGTAGCCCGGCAGCTCGATGATCTCCATGCGGTCCCGCAAGGGGGCTGGGATCGTGTAGAGCACGTTGGCCGTAGTTACGAACAGGACGTTGGAGAGGTCGAATGCGACCTCAAGGTAGTGATCCTGAAAGTCGGTGTTCTGTTCCGGGTCCAGGACCTCGAGCAACGCGGAGCTGGGATCACCGCGAAAGTCGGCGCCCACTTTGTCGATTTCATCAAGCATGATTACCGGATTATTGGACCCGGCCTGGCGAATCGATTGGATAATCCGGCCCGGCAGTGAGCCGATGTACGTACGGCGATGCCCGCGTATCTCCGCCTCATCATGGACTCCACCGAGAGACATCCGCGCGAAGCTACGGCCCAACGCGGTTGCCACGCTCTTCCCCAAACTGGTCTTGCCAACACCGGGAGGACCTACCAAGCAAATGATGGGACTACGTAGATCACTTGACAATTTCCGCACCGCCAGATGCTCTAGAATCCGCTCCTTCACCTGATCCAAGCCGAAATGATCCTTGTCGAGCTGCTCCGCGGCGGCGTGGATATCGAGTTGGTCATCTGTGCTGACCGACCAGGGCATGCCCACCAGCCAATCGAGATAGGTGCGAATCATACCCACTTCGGGAGACGCGGCCGGCATTTTTTCCAGGCGGTCGACTTCCTTCTCCGCCTTCTCGCGTGCCTTCTCCGGCATTGCCGCGGCTTCGATCTTCTCGCGCCACTCTTGCGCTTCGGCCTGCTCGGGATCGAGTTCACCCAGCTCGCGTTGAATCTCTTTCATCTGTTCGCGCAGGAGATATTCCCGTTGCGTCTTGTCGATATTCTTCTGGACCTCGCTGCTGATCCGGCTCTTCAACTCCAGGACTTCCACCTGCTCGGTGAGAATCAGGTGTACCTGCTTCAGGCGCTCGGTCACATCCAGCGTAATGAGCAGCTCTTTGCGCTGCGCCGCCTCCAGTTCCGGCATGTAGCCGACCAAGTCAGAAAGCCACGCCGGATCCTCGACCTCGCGCACCGTACTCAGTGCTTCCGCCGGCACATTGCCGCGCAGATTGACGTATTGCGTCATCAGTTCGCGGACTGACTGCATAAGGGCGGTCAGTTCTCGTGAGCCTTTTGCTTGCTGCGGAATGCGCTCGACCTCTACCTCAAGAAACGGCTCCGAACGTGTGTAGTTGAGTACACGTACCCGCTCCTCGCCCTGGGCGAGCAATTGGACGCTGCCATCGGGCAGTCGAAACATAGGTCCAAGCGTGGCTAGCACGCCGATCTCCATGAGATCATCCGGTTCGACATCGCGCTTGTTCGAATCGTTCTGCGTCAGGAGTACGATCCTGTGCGGGCGTCGTTTGATTGCTTCATCCACCGCCAAAAGCGACGGCTGGCGGCCCACCTGAATCGGCTGCATCATACGCGGAAAGACGACCGTCTCAAACAGCGGCAATACAGGTAGCCGCAGGACATCGTCGCGTTCCACGGTTTTTGTTCCTTCGATTTCTTCCATTTCGAGTCCTATCCAATCTGGGTGAACGATCTAACGCTACCCGGTCACCCGCGGTAGCCGATGGTCCCACACTGCCGCCTCAATCTGCCGTGTTCTTCGTCCAAAAGGACCCGACACAGGCGCGCGGACACCAAAACCTTTATGTATCTAATGATACAAAGTTTTAGCGGCTAGCTGTTAACGTTTTTTCTGGCGGTTATACAAATGGTACCGCGCGTTCCGTTGGTAATCTCGCCGATAACCGCAGACAGACAGTGAGTCCCGGCGATGCGGCGAAACGTGCTTACCGCATCGGGCGATAAAGCAAGCAGCAATCCGCCCGAAGTTTGAGCGTCGGCCAGCAGCTCTATGATGGCGCCATCAATCTCCGGATCGGACCGCACGACCCCGGAAACCGCGGCGAGATTTTTCCTCGTTCCGCCGGGAATATAGCCGGCGCGCGCGTACTCTAGCGCCCCCGGAAGAAAAGGAACGCGGTTGGCCTCAATGTCAGCCGCAACCTCGGATGATCGACATAACTCCGCGAGATGTCCAAGCAGGCCGAAGCCGGTGATGTCGGTCGAGGCATGTGCCCTTGCTGCCCGCATGGCTATCGAGGCGTCTCGATTCAGCGCGGCCATCCAGCGGACCGCCTGGGCAAGGTGCGTGGAAGACACTGACCGGCGTTTCAGCGCGGTAGACAGCACTCCGGTGCCCAGTGGTTTAGTCAGGACGAGGACGTCGCCCGGAAGAGCGCCGCGTCCAGAGAAAAACGCATCGGGATGAACGGTCCCGGTCACCGCGAGCCCGTATTTCGGCTCGGAGTCTTCCACGGTGTGGCCGCCGACGATGGAAACGCCGGCCTCACGCGCTTTGTCGGCACCGCCACGTAGAATCTCAGCCAGGATGTCCGCCGGCAGCGTGTCCACCGGGAAGCCGGCTATATTGAGTGCTGTCAGAGGCTGCCCGCCAACCGCATAAACGTCGCTGAGAGCGTTCGCCGCGGCAATCTGCCCGAAAAGATAGGGATCATCGACGATGGGCGTGAAGTAATCAACGGTCTGGACGAGAGCAAGGTCGTCCGTTAGCCGGTACACTGCCGCATCGTCGCCGATGTCTTCTCCGGCAAGGAGAGCGGGGTCGGATTGTGAGGGGAGACGACGTAGCACGTACGCCAGGTCGGCCATGCCGACCTTACTCGCTCAACCGGCGCCTCGTACCAGTTCAGTCAGGCGGATCGGTTCTTGTATGATCTACCTCTCTTCCGAGTATCACGCTGGCCCGCCATGCTCGTTCAGGGCAGTGCCGTCACAGCTGCCTCAACGAGGCGCGACCCGCCGAACTTCACCGGGTCGGTCGCGGGCAGCCCGGTGCGGTCCTCTGCGTCGTCGATGGCCCTCTGCGTTTCCGCGTCGTCAAGGCCCCGCGTGTTGAGTGCGATCCCGACTACCTTGGCTGGTCGCACCCACGACGCCGCCTCTTCGTAAATCTTCACCAGTCGGTCAAGCGGCGGTACGTTCACCGGGTAATCCTCTATCTGGTCATGATGTGGCGGATGCACCAGAATCATTCCGTCGGGAGCAGACCCGTGCAGCAGGGCGAGCGTTACGCCGGAGTAACCAGGGTGGAGCAGCGACCCCTGCCCTTCGACAAATACCCAGTCGCTCTCTTCCGCGGCTTGAATCACCAGGTGCTCCACTGCGCCCGCCATAAAGTCCCCGATTACGCGATCAACCGCAACTCCGCTGCCTACCAACATGATGCCTGTCTGGCCTGTCGCCACGAAGCTGGAACGCAGACCCCGCGCCCTGGCCGCTGCCTCGACTTCCAGCGCGGCGGTCATCTTTCCGACGGCGCAATCACTCCCAACAAAGGTGATAACGTGCGCTCCGTTTCGCCTCGGCGCCAGCCGAGCAACTTCCAAATTGTCCGGCATCTCACGCACGTCGAATAATCGGACGCCACGGCGGAGGGCGGCGGCCTCGAATTCCGCGTCATCATTCAGCATGTAATGCAGGCCACTGACCACATCAAGGCCGGCGTCAATTGCCGCCAGGATCTGTACGCGCCAACTTGCGGGCAAACCGCCGCCGCGAGGGGCGATCCCAATTAGTAATTCCGTGGGTTGAAACGCGAGAGCTTGCCCGATGTCGCACACAATCGGGACATCCCCCCCGACGCCCAGAGCCTCCCCGGTGGTCGTGCCCGCCGTGGTGCTGTCGATGACGGCTACCACCTCGTGTGGCACGTATCGTAACAGGCTTATCGCCGTCTTGCCGTGATGAAAGTCGAGGGTGGCCTCGGCCAGAATCGCAATACGGCGACGACGAGACTGCATGCCAAAACCTCCGGTGACCGAGCATGAAGCGAGTGGGTGAGGAGGGCCCCTAACCGGTCGACTCCCGTGTCGCCGCGCCGGCACGCCGTCCTTTGCGACCCGACTCATGCGAATCACGACCCGGGCCGTGTGTCTGATACCAGACATGGTACAGCCGTTGTAGTGCCGTGGCGTGAGTGAGTACCGCTAAGATAGCCAACGCGGCGATGGTTGTGTTTTGGGTGAAGAGCAATCCAAAGCCAAGAATGAGCACCCGTTCCGGACGAGGGGCGATTCCAACCTTACAGTCGAGTCCCAGTCCTTCGGCACGGGCTCGGGCGTAGCTGATCAGAATCGAACCGACGGCAACCGCGTAGACCAAAAGCACCGCCGTAGTGGGCCCGCGCACGGTGAAGACAAAGATCAAAGCGAGCAGAATAGTCGCCTCCGAATAACGGTCCAGAATCGAGTCTAAAAAGGCGCCAAACACGCTCTGTCTTGATGTCACGCGTGCCAAGGCTCCGTCCAGCATGTCAAACATCCCAGACAGAAAGAGGAGAGCGCCTCCGGTGCTGAGGTGACCGGTAGCCAGGACCGCCGCGGTGATCACATTGAATAGAAAGCCAAAGACGCTTACCGTGTTCGGTGTGACACCGCGCTTGGCCAGTGGCCGTACAACCGCTTCGGCCGCGCCCCGCGCCCAAGACTGTAGCGCTCGCGGCAACATGGTCAGGATACCAGCCCGGAGGGCGCGAACGCTGACGCCGAGTACGACGGCTCTGAGCGAGCAGCCCGCTCCTCGTAAAACTCCAGCACCTGTTCGGCGATTCGGGTCCAGGAATACAGTTGCGCGGTTTCCATGCCCGCTTCCCCCAAATCTCGCGCCAAGTCGCGGTCCTGCAGGAGGGTACAGATACCGTCGGCCAGCGATTGCGCATCTCGCGGACGCACGAGTAATCCCTCTCTTCCATCCGCCAATAATTGACTATACCCCTCAATGTCACTGGCGACTATAGGCAATCCCGCGGCCATGGCCTCGAGCAAGACGATTCCGAAGCTCTCCCCCTCGACAGCCGGAGCACAGAACACGTGCGCGCTGCGGTGATAGCGCGGCAATTCCTCGTCCGAGACTCGACCGATTATCCGAATATCGCGCATCTGGTGCCGTTCAACGTAGGCGCGATACGGTGAGTCATCCCAGTCTCCGGCACCTACCACGATGAAGCGCGCGTCCGGGAATGCGGCTTTCACCGCCGGGTACGCGCGGAGCAAGTAGCCGACGCCCTTGCGCTTCTCCGGCCGCCCCACAAATAGCACGTTCGGCCGTCCATCCATGAACTCCGGCAGGGGTTTCACCAGGTCAGGACGGAAGCGTGCGGTCTCCACCCCGTTGGGGATGATCTTATAGGGCGCCATAAAGTATTGGCGAACGAACCGTTTCGCTGAGCGTGAAACGGCGATGCGGCCATCTAAACTGTCGAACACACGGCGCAGCACCGGACGCCCGTAAAAGTAGCCGTAGTACGACCCGCGATAGGCGTGGAACGTGCCGATGTTCAGGGCGTTGGATGAGCGCAACACCGTTGGTGGCAAGGACGGCATAAGCGGTTCGTGGGCGTGAATCACATCAAACGTCGCGTCAGCCAGAACCGCGCGCACTCGTCGCACTAGCCGAAACGAGAGCGTAATGCGGGCAATAGATCCATTAGCCGGCACGCGTCGCACATTACCGATGCGGTAGACATCATCCTCTTCTCGTTCAAGATTGCGGTTTGATGATGGCGCCATAATTCGGACCTGATGCCCTGCTTCCCGGAACTCTCGTTGGAGATGGCGAACGTGGTTGGTGACGCCGCCGGGAAACGGATAATCGTACGGCGAGACGAGGGCTATCTTCACCAAGACCGCCGAATCACCAAAGCAGTCTCTCGAGAGTGCAGCTTGAGCATGGCCCCATTTGCTCCATTCCCACCGCGGCGCTCAGAAATCCAACCGCTGCTCATACCGCCGCCTCTATATGCTGATCTATGGTAGCAGGCACCATTCCGCCTAGATTCTCCGGCCAAATAGGTGTAAAGGCCATCCACTGGTCGGGCGCCTCACGGATGCACTCCTCTGCCGCGGCCGCGATCTGTTGCAGTATCGCGGCCTCATCTTGGAGTACAGGGGCCTCGGAGCCCAGCCTCACTGGCCCGGAAACGAAACCTTCGAAACGTCCACCGGGTCTCCGTAGTCCAATCCCGACCAGTACAGGAGCGCCCGTGTGGCGTGCCAGCGAAGCGATCCCGCGGGGGAAGGGCGTGGGCCGGCCAAAGAACTGAACCTTTATCGTCTTTCCCGTGACCACGCGGTCCGCCGCAATGCCGACGATCTCACCGCGTCTCAAGGCCGCGATCATCGCCCGTGGAGCCAGCTCGACCGGCACTAGGTGGATTCCCTTGCTCGCGCGCCGCGCAAGCAGAAAGTCAAACAGTTGTGCCGGCTGGATACGCCCCACGGGCACAGTGAGAGACAAGCCATGCCCGGCAATGACTTGACCAACCAGATCGAAGTTGCCCAGATGAACAGTGAGAAGGATGACTCCCCGTTTCTTTTTTAGTGCGACATCAAGATGCTCCCATCCGTGCAGCTTCAGTGAATCCCTTATGTCCTCATCCGACATTCGAGCAATACGCAGTGTGTCCGCCCAGTTCTTGGCGTCATGTTGGAAGGCTGAGCGTGCGGTTCGCCCATACCAAACTCCCGAATGATCAGGAAACGCCACGGAGAGGTTGCTGCGGATGCCGCGCCTGGCCGGGCCGACTAGATAATACGCCAGGGTACCCGCCCCGGCCGCCAGTGCATACACCGCGCGCAACGGGAGCAAAGGGAGAACCCGCTCGGCGACGCGCAATGCGTAGTACAGCAGTAGATTAAGCATCCTAGGTAGCAGGTTCTCGTGAGGTGACATCCGGAGCAGAAAAACGATCGATCTGAGCCGGCTCCGGCCACATCGGGCGAAACATGTACCACTGATCGGGTCGAGCGGTAACCGCGGCCTGAAGTGTGTTCATCAATTTCTGCATGATTCCCTGCACATCTCGCTCACGATCGCCGCTCGGAGTCCAGGTAACCGGAGGTGATATTACAGTCCGAAAGGTGAAGTCCGGTTCGCGGGTGATGTACACCGGAAGGATAGTTGCTCCGGTCTTCATCGCCAGGACGGCGGGCCCCGAGGGCACCCGCGTCTCGCGCTCGAAGAACTGCACTGGAGTACCATTCCCGTCCTCCATCGGCCGATCGAACAGGACAACGAGTGTGCCCCCATGTTTGAGGACCCGCAACATTGCTCGTATGTTCGACGCGGGAATCAGGTCTATCCCTTTCTCCAGTCGCTTTCGTTGAATCAGCCGGTCCAGATACGCCGGCTTGAAGGTGTCATACACCGCGTGAAAATCGGTGAAGTCCTTGAGCCGTAGTCCGCCGACTTCCGTAGTGCCAAAATGGGCCGACGCCATGATGACTCCACGCCCCTGCTCCAGGGCGTTTTGCAGGTGTTCGAGACCAAGCAATTCCATGCCGGCAACTATGCGGTCGGTCGCTGATAGTACCGGCAACTCCAGAAACTCGATAAGGTACTTGCAGTGATTCCGCATGGACTTCGCGGCCATGCGACTCACCACCGGGTCATTTTCGGCTCGTCGCATGACCGTGGCCATGTTCGAGCGAATGATTCGCCGCTTGACGCCCCACACACGATAGACGGCATCGCCCACGACATTACCGATCAGGTATCGCCATGGGCGAGGCAGAATCCGCGAAAGGAATGCGCCGACCTGGATGACCAGATAGAGCGCCATCCTGCTTTAGCTTACGGCAGGCGTACCGACCGGCTCATCGACCCGTGCGGTTGCACGAATGAATGCCTCAGTCATCTCGCGTGCTTTCTCGTCTTTGTACTGAATCGGTGGCGACTTCATAAAGTACCCCGATGGCCCCTCCAGTGCACCGCTGATGCCGTGATCCAAGGCGAGCTTGGCGCAGCGAATCGCATCGATCACGACGCCGGCGGAGTTCGGCGAATCCCACACCTCGAGCTTCATCTCCATGTTGAGCGGCACGTCACCGAACGAGCGCCCTTCCATGCGGATGTACGCCCACTTTCGATCAGAGAGCCAGGGGATGTAATCGCTCGGACCGATGTGCACGTTTTCCTTGCCGAGGTCGTAGTCTAACTGCGACGTGACGGCATTGGTCTTGGAAATTTTCTTAGACTCTAGCCGCTCCCGCTCCAGCATATTGAGGAAGTCCGTGTTGCCACCGACGTTGAGCTGACTCGTGCGTTCCACGCGGACGCCCCGCTGCCGAAACAGGTTAGTCAGCATACGATGGACGATAGTGGCGCCGACCTGCGACTTGATATCATCGCCAACGATGGGCAATCCCGCCTGTTCAAAGCGTCCGCGCCAGTAGGCCTCACGCGCTATAAACACTGGAATGCAGTTGACGAAGCCACAACCGGCATGCAGAATCTGCTCTACGTACCACTTCGTAGCTTCCTCGCTACCCACGGGAAGATAGCTAATCACCACATCCGTCTTGCTCTCTTTGAGGATGCGTGCCACATCCACGGTTGGCCCGGGCGCCTTGGTGATTACCTCGGAGAGGTATTTACCCAACCCGTCGTGTGTCATGCCACGTTGGACCGGCACGCCAAGGTGTGGCACATCGGAGAATTTAATCGTGTTATTCTGGCCGGAGAAGACGGCTTCGGAAAGATCCTTGCCTACCTTTTCCACGTCTACATCAAACGCGCAACTGAACTCGATGTCGCTAATGTGGTACCCGCCTAAGTTCACGTGCATTAGGCCGGGCACGAAGTCGTCATTATTCGCGTTCCGGTAGTACTGAATCCCTTGCACCAGTGAGGACGCGCAATTACCGACTCCAATGATGCCTACCCGTAGTTTTGCCACAGTTCGTCTCCTTTCGTTACCCCTTGAGGCGCGTCATCGACCGGCAGAGTACCATCCTGCCGTAGCGCCTGACCGTGAAGACTGAAGTTTTCGTTCATCTGGCGTTCGTACGCTTCCAGCGCTTGGCGGTTGAGCGAACAGAACACCTGGCGACCGGCACGGCGCGTATGCACGATGCCCACGCGACGAAGGACCCTCAGATGCCAGGAGATAAGCGGCTGACTGTAGTGCAACTCGGTGCCGAGTTGCGTCACCGTCACCTCCTCATGCCCGGCAAGGTAGTACGCGATGCGCAGGCGTTTCCGGTCGGCCAACGACCGGAAGAAAGCGTTAAGATCTTGCATGACCCTCCAAGCAACACATAAGCGAATATTAAATAAACACGCGCTTATAGATAACCTATTGGAGGGTCGTGCGTCAAACAGTGCTAGCTGGCCGCTGCGGCTGGTTCGTCATCAGTTGCCGGGGCGCTCCGTATCGCGAATCCACGGGCGCCAAGTTGATACTCGCCAGTGAAGAACGGGTATAGCTCGGTCGCGTCGCGCACGGTTTCAAATGAGAAGGGGACATCACGCGGCGAGATCATGAATGGAAACATTTGCGGGCCTCCCAAGCCACCGTGGGCGCCGGCATGGTCCTCGAAGTTCACGAGCAATTGGCCGTCGTACGCGCCAAAAATGAGCAGGTCTCCGGCGCTGGGCATCGCAGCCAACTGGATTAATTGGGTGCGCATCAATTCCGGATCATCGTAGAGGCGAAGAAACTCAATCTCGCTCACGGCGGCGGTCTCCAGCACAGCGCGGCGATCGCCAAGCAGCGCTACAGTGCGCTCATGCTCCCGACCAATGATCAAGCCGAGGCCCTGATGCGAACAGAGGGAGTCGAGCAAACCAGGCGCCCGCTGCTCAATATCGGTCAATGAAGGCGGGCAGTCCATGTCCAGGAAGTAAACATTGGCCAGGGCGCTGGAGTAAATGGCGACCACTGGACTGTCAGTGGTATCCGCCAAGCCGGCCTGCAGCGGTCCCGTGCCGACGCGCATGGCCAAGCGCATCGTCCTGTCCACTATGTACGTCATGACCGAGCCGGTATGGGGGCCGATTTCCGCCGAGAGTTCCTCGATCTGCTGGAGCGGCGCCATGTCCCGGTAGGGACGCGTATCCAGTTCAGCGGCCTGCGGTGGATCGATGCCGTGCGATGCGATGAACTGGCCAAGCGTCTGCCCGTACGCATGCTGAAATGGAATGGACGCTGTCATGCCGTGGTCGCTCATCACGTACAGGTCGTATGGCCGCCGGGCGTTGGTTTCGATCGATCGCCGCACATCGCGGACTTGCCGGTCGAGCGCCTTGAGCGTTCGGTACGCCGACGAGCTCCGCGGACCTAGATGGTGGGCAACCTCGTCATAGCCGATGTAGTTGGCATAGATCGCCGGAACTCCGCGAAAGATGTCGAGTCGAAGCCCCAACGTGGTTAACTCTCGAAAAAATACGTGACTGAGAGCGCGAGTCAGAGGAAAGATGCCTTCGGGGGCAACGTAGCGACCCTGCATTCGGGCAATTGCCTGCTCATACCACTCAATTACAATTTCCGCCGCGGTCAGCACCGCGGCACGAGCTAGTCGCCAGGGATTGAGCAGGAGCAAGAGCAGGACATCGACTCCGCTCAGGCGTGGTGGGAACCGAGTGCGACCCAACGCGCTCGTGGTAAAGGCAGCGCGCTGCGCTCCTCCCGATGCCATCGCCATGTAGACGCTTCCGTGCCGGAGAAGGCCTGCCTTGCCGGCGGCATTCTCGGTTTCCACCGCGGCCATGTCCAGCGGCCAACTGCAAATGACCGGACGTTGCCGGCGCCGATCGTACCAATAGAAACCGGGCACGTTCGGTTTGGAGCCGTACATGAAGGAGCATTGTATCGCGGCGGTATCGCTGGGTAGACCGCTGCGCCACTGCGATAATTGGTGGCTCGAGTCAAGCAGACGCCGGAGGTGCGGTAAATATCCAGCTGCCAGCGCTCGCTGTACGTCCTCATGCGAAAGGGCGTCGATCTGAAGAATGACGAAACCGCGCCGCCGGCGCTCGGTCTCGCTGTACCCTAATTTGAGATGGCGCAGGGTCGCGGTGGCCTTCAGCGCGGCTAGCGTGGCGCGCAGAGTGAAACGCACTGAATACTCCGTTCGACTGTGATGGCAAGGCGTGTGATTCTACCGGTTGAGATTACGAGCAGTGAGAAGTATGGATGAGGCCCGCGAGCACAATGGAGAGTTAACCCACGTGGGTCCGGACGGCGCCGCGCACATGGTGGACGTGGGAGAGAAGGATCAGACCCGCCGAACCGCGACGGCTGCCGGATTCGTTCGGATGAAACCTGAGACCCTTTCTCTGATCCGAGACAATCGGGCAAAGAAGGGCGATGTCATTGGCGTAGCCCGTGTGGCGGGGATCATGGCGGCAAAACGCACTGCCGGCCTAATTCCTCTCTGCCATGCTATCCCACTCACTGGCATCGATATTGAGTTTGATCTCAATATGGGCGATAACCGCGTTCAGATAACCGCGACGGCATGCACCATCGGCCGGACTGGGGTGGAAATGGAAGCGTTGACCGCCGTGAGTGTAGCTGCGCTTACCATCTATGACATGTGCAAAGCGGTTGATCGTGGCATGCTCATCGACAGAATCCGACTTATCCGGAAGGACGGCGGCAAGAGCGGGACGTACCGCGTTGAGGACCATCAGACGGACTAAGCATGGCCAAGAGCATGTTCGCGCATCTTGGCGTATAACAGCCCGCGATTAACGCCAAGTAGCTTTGCCGCCTGAGTGCGATTTCCGTTGGACTGTTGGAGTGCAGCCTCAATCGCCTGCCGCTCCGTCGAAGCCACAATATCCTTCAGCGTGTCGCCCGCCGCCACGCGGTCCGCGATGTTCCCATCCATGTAAGATTCGCGCTTGCCGGGAGCGCCAGTAAAGACAATGTGCTGCGGGGTAATTACCGAGCCCCTCGCCAAAATAATGGCGCGGTGTATCGTATTCTCGAGCTCGCGGACGTTGCCCGGCCAGGAATACTCCATGAGGCAATCCAGCGCCTCCTCTGATATTCGCGGGTTGTTATTGGGCGAGTCGTGGCGATATTTCTGCAAGAAGTGTTCGGCTAGGAGCGGCACATCGTCCATGCGTTCGCGGAGGGCGGGCAACCCGACGGCAATGACGTTAAGCCGGTAATAGAGGTCCTCGCGGAAGCGGTTTTCGGCAACCTCTTCGGCCAAGTCACGGTTGGTCGCGGCGATCACTCGGGTATCGACCTTGATCGGCGTGTTACTGCCCACGCGTTCAAACTCGCGTTCTTGCAACACGCGCAGCAGTTTTTTTTGCGTATTGAGCGACATCTCACCGATTTCGTCGAGAAAGATCGTGCCCTTGTCCGCCATTTCGAATCGGCCCTTGCGAGTTTTGACCGCACTGGTGAAACTGCCGGCTTCGTGGCCGAATAGCTCACTCTCTAACAGGGTTTCCGTGAGGGAAGCACAGGGCACTTTGACGTACGGTCCGTTTCGCCGGTTCGAGTTAAAGTGCAGCGCGCCGGCGACGAGTTCCTTTCCGGTTCCGCTTTCACCGGTTACGAGAACCGTCGCATCCGAGCGCGCCACGCGACCTATCGTCTTGTAGACGTGTTGCATTGGGCCGGTGTTACCAATGATATTGTCCAGCGGGTCTCGGATCGTTTCACCCACTGCCCGGACGCGTCGGGCAAGATCGCGGTGGTCCAACGTTCGGTGCACCGTCATGAGCAAATCGTCCAGCTCAAACGGCTTGGTGACATAGTCGTAGGCCCCGCGTTGTATCGCCTCGATCGCTACATTCGATGTCCCGTATGCCGTCATCATTAGCACGGGCACATCGCCCATATTCAGACGCTTCATTTGGTCAAGCACGTCCAACCCACTCATCCCGGGCATGCGCACGTCCATGATGATGACATCTGGTCGAAGCTTGTTTATGGTGGGGATCACGTCTCGGCCAGCCTTTGCCTCGACCACGCTGAATCCCTCGCTGCTCAGGAAGCTACTCAATAGACCGCGAATCGACTCGTCATCGTCCGCGACCAAAATAACCTTCTTTTCATCCATCGGAGGCCTCCGTAAAATCTCGTTACAAGTGTACAGGATATCGCACAGCGATTCTCCGCGCACTGGCACAATCAGTGCACTCTGTGCCAATGACCGAACACTTCTGACCGCCGGTGCTAGCATGGCCGGGGAAGCATGAAGGTCATCGGGACGGCAGGACACATCGATCACGGCAAATCTACTCTGGTGGAGAGGCTGACCGGCATTGACCCAGACCGGTTGCTGGAAGAGAAGCGCCGAGGGATGACTATCGACCTAGGATTTGCGTGGCTTACGTTGCCTTCCGGCGCCGAGGCCAGCATTGTTGACGTTCCTGGTCACGAACGGTTCATCCGCAACATGCTCGCCGGTGCGGGCGGAATCGATATAGCTCTTCTCATCGTGGCGGCTGACGAAGGAGTCATGCCCCAGACGCGTGAGCATCTGAATATTTTGGATCTCCTGAGTGTCACCAACGGGGTTATCGCCGTTACCAAGACCGATCTCGTCGATGCGGATGTATTGGAGTTGGCGTCAGCGGAGGTAATGGAAACCATCAGCAAGACTACCCTCGCCACGAGTTCTGTGATTCCTGTCAGCGCGGTCACCGGCTCCGGGTTGGACACGCTTGTGACCGAGCTGGACCGTCTTGTGCTGACGGCGTCAACAGCTCCCACAGCGTCTCCTCCCTACCTTCCAGTTGACCGGGTCTTCACCTCGTCGGGCTTCGGCACGGTCGTGACCGGTACGCTGCACGGCGGAGCATTGGAGGTCGGACGTGAGGTAGATATCCTTCCGGCGGGTCACCGCGCTCGCGTGCGTTCCATGCAAAACCATGGCCGCGCCGTCGACGCCGCGGACGCGGGTTCCCGTCTAGCCCTCAACCTTGTGCCGGTTACCCGCGACCAAATAACGCGCGGTGATACCATCGCGCTGCCCCACACACTACGGGCGGCGACGCGACTGGACGTGAGTCTGCGGATCTTGCCGGACGCTCCGTTCCCGCTCATGCATGGTTCACAGGTGACAGCACACATAGGTTCCGCGGAGCGCAACGCTACCGTTACACTTCTTGGCTGCAAGGCACTCGAACCCGGCACGACTGGCTGGGCACAGCTCCGACTGGACAGCCCGGTGCCGGCCACATTCGGCCAACGATTTATCGTGCGCCTGCCCGCCCCCGTCCGAACAGTGGGAGGAGGGATGGTAGTGGATGTCGCGCCACGACATCGTCGCAATGATCTGGCGGCGGTTGCGCGCCTCAATTCCCTGTTGGCCGTCGACATACACGAACGTCCAACCGTCATTCTCATGGACGGTCGAGCACGATCGCTCGAAAACGTGGCTCAGGTGAGTGGCCTCTCCGCCAGCCAGACTACTTCCTTCCTGAACGATGCGACTGCAGCAGGGACCGTTGTGGCCCGTGGCCGGACATACATGAGCCGAGAGGGCTGGGAGCAGCTGGCGTCGCAGGCAGCACGCGACCTCGAGGCCTATCACCAGGAATATCCGCTGCGACTGGGAATGCCCCGCGAAGAGCTGCGCCGGCGCATTGGCATCCCAGCTGCTGACTGGCCGGTTACGCTCGGTTTGCTCAGAGAGCAGGGGCAGGTCGAGGAACGCGGGACAGCGATCGTCCGACCAGGGTGGATCGGCGGCAGTGCCGGTCAACAACCGGCGGTCGAGCGCCTCCTGAAAGCATTGACTAACTCCCCATTTACTCCACCTGCGCAGAATGATCTGTTGGCGGCGGCAGCCGCCGGGCTGGATCTTCTTCAAGCTTTGGTCGATGAAGGCCAAGTAGTCCGCGTTGCCGATGGGATGTACTTTGAACGGGGAGCGTTTGCTCAGATGGTGCGTCTAACCATTGAGGTAATTGAGCGAGAAGGGAGTGTGTCGGTGGCCCGCCTACGCGACATACTGTCAACATCACGGAAATACGTTCTTGCTTTTCTGGAATACCTTGATGGCGAGCGGATTACCCGACGGGTTGGCGATACGCGTGTACTGGGCAGCAGGTCCGGAAAGTGCGCGTAGCTCTAGTTGCCTATTTGCTCCACACCGGCGCGGACTACCGGGCCGCCGGAGTGAGTACCTACATACGCGAGCTGCTTGCCGAACTGCCATGTGTTGCTCCACATCACGAGTACCTGGCATTCCATGGGCGTGACGGGGAGTTGCCGCCGGGAATCAAATCGCGGCGCGCTCCGATCGACACTCAACACGCGCTCCGGCGCATCGCCTGGGAACAATCAGGGTTGGTCTGGGAAATGCGCTCCGTCAAGCCGGATGTGGTACACGGCACGGTAAACGTGACACCACTGCTAAGTTCCGTGCCCAGCGTAGTCACGGTGCATGACCTCGCGTTCTTGCGCCACCCCGAGTGTTTCCATCGAGCGAAGGTTGCGTACTTGAAGGCAGCGGTGCGCGGCAGCGTTCGTCGCGCCGCGCACATGACTTCCGTTTCCGAGAACACTCGTCAGGACGGCATCGAACTTCTCTCCGCGCCAGAGGATCACGTCTCCGTCGCCTATCCGGGAATAAACCGGCGGTTCCAGCCCCAAGCGGCCAAAAAAGTTGCCCAGGGACGCGCCCGGCGATTTGGTGGAAGACCGTATATTCTCCATGTAGGAACATTGGAGCCGAGGAAGAATATAGACGTCCTGATCCGTGCCTTCCTGGAAGCGCGAGTCCTCGGGCGGCTGCCACATATCCTCGCTTTAATTGGCGCCCGCGGCTGGATGTACGACGCTTTGTATGCGCTTGTCCGTGACCTTCATCTGGAGGACGACGTCCGGTTTCTGGATTGGGTCACACCCGAGGACCTCCCTCTCTGGTATAGTTGCGCCGATCTTTTTGTCTATCCTTCGGTGTATGAAGGCTTCGGGATGCCGGTCGCGGAAGCTATGTCCTGCGGTGTGCCCGTGGTAACGTCAGCTACCGGGGCACTGATGGAACTGTCCGGCGGGGCCGCCCTTGTGGTAGAGCCAGATTCGGTGGAATCATTGGCCTCGGCGCTCGTTCGGGGGATCGAGAACAGGGAGGAACGGCAGCAAATGCGAGAGGCGGGATGCCGTCGAGCCGCGGGCTTCCGCTGGGCGGAGACAGCGCGCCGAACAGTGGCGGCCTACGAACGCGTAAAGGGACAATAGCCGGCATGCTCGAACCGACACTTCAACCGGATATCGTCCACCGGGGAAGACGCTCACGCGCGTCCGGTTGGAACTCCTATGGATTAGCTGCGCTCGACGCCGTGCTGATTCTTACTGCATTTCTCTTGGCCTACTGGATTCGCTACACGCTGGGTGTCGGGCCGCAGATTCAGCAGCGTGCCTCACTGCAAAGCTACCTCCCGCTTGCTCTCCTGCTATTCGCCACCATGGGCGCGGTCCTGTTCGCCAAGGGCGCCTACAGGGCGCGAATGAGCAATGACGTGGTAGACGAAATGGGTACCGTGGTAAGCGCGGCAACGCTGACGGTCGGTGTTCTCGTAGTAATCACGACGATGGTGCATAAGGCTCTCTATTCCCGCGGTGTCATCGTCTATCTTTGGGTCCTGCTCATCGTGCTCATGGCTTTGGGACGTGCCCTGTTCCGCGCGGCGCAGGCGCATGCCCATCGGCGCGGCTGGGGTACGAGGAGAGTCCTCGTCGTCGGCGCCACCGACGCCGGCAAAATGGCCATGCAAAACATGAGGAACCGGCCGGATCTGGGCTACGATCTGGTTGGCTTCGTCGACCACCGTGACGCCGGACCGGTCCGCGATTTCGGGCGCTTCCGCGCGCTCGGCGTCGTTGCTGATATTCCGCGACTCCTCGCAACTGAGGCGGTGGACGACGTGGTAATCGCCCTTCCAGCAAGCGCCCATGAAGAGGTCTGGCCAATCCTCACACTCTGCGAGCACCATGGTGTCGGCCTGAAACTGATCCCCGATCTCTTCGAGATGAGTCTGAGCCGCGTTCAGGTGGATGATATTGCCGGTATCCCCCTACTGGACGTGCAAGAGAGACCGCTCCGCCGGATCGAACGAGGTGCCAAACGTATCATTGATATCGCCATTGCCTCGGTAGCGCTGGTCATCTCGGGTCCGGTAATGTGCGTGCTTATGGCGATGATTCGTGCCGAGTCTCGCGGCCCCGCTGTGTTGCGCCAGGAACGTGTCGGCCTGAACGGCCGGCCCTTCACCTGTTTTAAATTGAGAACAATGGCGGAGAATGCAGCGGACCTACGGGCAGCACTGCAGCAGTACAACGAATCTGAGGGACCGGTGTTCAAGATGAAGGAAGACCCCCGCCGCACCCGCGTGGGCCGGCGCATCCGGGCTTGGAGCCTGGACGAACTTCCACAGATACTGAACGTCTTCAGGGGAAACATGAGCATTGTCGGTCCGCGGCCCCCGCTTCCACACGAGGTATCCGAGTACGACCCGCGCACCATGCGACGCCTCGAAGTCAAACCGGGCATGACGGGAATCTGGCAGGTGAGCGGCCGCGCCGACTTACCATTCGATGAGATGGTGCTCATGGACATGTTCTATGTCGATAACTGGTCTCTTGCCCTGGACATCCGCATCATGATCCGCACGGTGATGGCGGTTCTTACCAGAAAGGGAGCGTACTGAACGTGGCTTGGGAATCGTATCTGGGCATCCTCCGTCACCGCTGGTGGATCGTGGTTATCGTGGTCCTACTCGACGTGGTAGTCAGCGGCTACCTTTTCGCGCGCACCGCTCGCCATGCTGGGTATCAGTCGTGCAGCACCCTGTACGTGGCAGATGCGTCTTCGCCTAGCCTCATCCTTGCTCCCCCCACCACCCTGCAGAACCAGGGTCAACTCCTGGAAGGGGAAACCGCCGCCAACTTTTTTGCCGATGATGTGCTTGATGTGGCTCAATCGCAACATGTTGCCCTCTACGTCGCCTCCTCGGTTCGATCACTCCATCTTCCCAATACCGCCCTTAGCGACATCAACGGCGCCGTCGGCGGATCGAGGCGCGATCGCACTATTCAATTGTGCGCTGCCAACCCACACGCTAGTTCGGCACTTGCCGTCAATACAGCTCTGGACCGCGCGATGACCAGCGCTCGCGCCCGCTTTCTCGGCCCTCTGATTAAGCAACGCACCTACGTCAGCGTGATATCTGACCCGTCGTCCTCGCCGGTGGCCGCGGCGCACGCGGCCCTCAATCTCGCCCCCCGTCTCATCCTCGGTCTCTTTCTTTCCCTGGCTTTGGCTTTCCTGTGGGATGCCGTCGACCCAACGGTACGCGATCGCGACGACGCCTCTCGCGTCCTTGGCGTGCCCACCCTGTTGTGGCCGCGATGAGATATTCCGGTGGGTAACGAGCCACTAAGTGAGCGCCGCGCGGCGAGGCATACCGCCGGCCGATTGCTCCTTTCCCGGCTGAGGCTAGGCACACAGCCGGTAGATTCGATCGTGGTTACATCACCGAGGCGTACCATTCCAATCGCCCGAGTCGTCGAGAGCCTGGTCAGTGCGTTCGGCGCGGCTGACGCCGACGTTGCGTCGTATGCGCTTGCCGGACCTGACGACGCAGCTGTGCTCACCGCGCGGACGCTGCTGCGAGAACGTTCTGGGCGAGTGGTGCTGGAGGCGCCCGGAGTATTGGACGTTCCCGAGATTCTGCTGCTCGCTGTCGAGGCGGACGCCGTAATCCTCGTTGCCCGTCGTGGGCATACTTTACGACGCGATCTCGAGATCGCGCGACAAGAATTGGAAAGCGCCGGCGCCCGGCTGAGTGCCGCCGTTTTACTCGCCTAGTTAGGCTTCGTACTCCGGCTGTTGCTTCTCTCGCATCAAAACGACAACAGCATCGAGCAAACGCTCAGCGACATCCCGCTTGGCGAGCAGCGGTAATTGCGTTTCTCCACTCGCCGTTACGAATGCTACTTGGTTGGCATTCGCCCCAAATGGATTGTTCTCCGGTGAAATCGCGTTGGCCACTACAAGATCTTGTCCATTGAGCCGCAGTTTGGACCGTGCTGATTCCAAGAGATTCTGGGCCTCCAGGGCGAAGCCTACGTGCA